>CABRGJ010000048.1 GCA_902470405.1 uncultured Eggerthella sp. | reverse complement strand
GTTCAAGATCTACCGCGCCGTAGCAGAGACCATCGAAAAGACCTTGAACTCCGCTGTTGCAAATGCAGCTCAGAAGGGTCTCACCAATCCCGATAGGCTTGTCGTCGCTGCATGCTATGCAGATGAAGGACCTACCATGAAGCGCATTCGTCCGCGCGCAAAGGGCTCCGCATCTCGCATCCGCAAGCGCACCAGCCATATCACCATCATCGTATCTAACGGAGAGGAGGCATAGTATGGGTCAGAAAGTTAGCCCTACCGGCTTCCGCCTCGGTATTACGGAAGACTGGCGCAGCCGCTGGTATTCAGATAAAGACTATGCGAAAAACCTTGAGAATGACCTGGCCATCCGCAAGTTCTTGGATAAGCAGCTGGCACACGCTGCCGTATCTCGCGTAGAGATCGAGCGCGCTGGCGACAAGATCAAGGTCATCATCACCACGTCCCGTCCCGGCGTGGTCATCGGTAAGAAGGGTGCAGAGGTCGACGCAATTCGCAAGAAGCTCAACCAGATCGCTAATGGCACCGTTTCTGTCGAGGTCATCGAAGTCAAGCGCCCAGAACTCGACGCTGTGCTCATCGCTCAGTCTGTTGCAGAGCAGCTCGAGAATCGTGTCGCATTCCGTCGTGCTATGCGCAAGGCGGTTCAGTCTGCAATGAAGAGCGGTGCTAAAGGTATTCGTATCCAGTGCTCCGGCCGTCTTGGTGGCGCTGAGATGAGCCGCCGCGAGTGGTATCGCGAAGGTCGCGTGCCACTGCACACCCTCCGCGCCAAGATCGACTATGGTTTCGCTACTGCAGCTACCACCATGGGTTCGATCGGTATTCAGGTGTGGGTCTATCACGGTGAAGTCCTTCCTGGTCAAAAGGCTCCTCAGCCTGCTCTGGAAGGTTCATCTCGTCCAAATCGCGGCCGTCGTCGCAACAACGACAGGGGTGATAAATAATGTTAGTACCAAAGCGCGTCAAGCATCGTAAGGTACAGCGTGGTTCGATGAAGGGTAACGCCAAGGGCGGCACCCAGCTCAACTTCGGCAAGTGGGGTATCCAGGCACTCGATCGTCACTGGATCACCAACCGCCAGATCGAGGCTGCTCGTATCGCGATGACCCGTCGTATGAACCGTACTGGTAACGTATGGATCACCATCTTCCCTGACAAGCCTATCACCAAGAAGCCTGCTGAAACCCGCATGGGTAAGGGTAAAGGTAACCCTGAAGGATGGGTAGCGGTCGTGAAGCCTGGTCGTATTATGTTCGAGATCGACGGCGTCGATGAAGAAACCGCACGTGATGCACTCCGCCTCGCGATCAACAAGTTGCCCATCAAGTGCAAGATCGTCCAGCGTGAAGAAGGGCAGGAATAAATGAAAGCAGCAGAAATCCGCGCACTTTCGGCTGACGATCTGCAGTCGAAGCTCAAAGAAGCGCGCGCAGAGCTTTTCAATCTGCGTTTCCAAATGGCAACGGGTCAGCTCGATAACACTGCTCGTGTCAAGGAAGTCAAGAAGGACATCGCTCGCATCCAAACCGAGATGCGCGCCCGTGAGATGAGCGCATAGCTCACGCGAACTGTTAGAAAGGTAGAGAATAATGGCTGAAGAACGCAATTCTCGTAAAGTTCGCCAGGGCGTAGTTGTAAGCGCATCTGGTGAAAAAACGTGTGTTGTAGAGATCACCGAACGTAAGCCCCATCCGGTCTACGGCAAGATGGTGAACAGCACCAAGAAGCTCCACGCTCATGACGAGAACAACGACGCAGGCGTAGGAGACGTTGTAACCGTTATGGAGACCCGTCCTCTGTCCAAGATGAAGCGCTGGCGTCTCCTTGAGATCGTAGAGAAGGCTAAGTAGTAACCTTGCGTTACTCCTTGGCTATATCGAAAGGGTTAAGCACATGATTCAAATGCAGAGCATGCTTTCCGTTGCCGATAACTCCGGCGCCCGTAAGGTGCAGTGCATCAAGGTCCTCGGTGGCTCGAAGCGCCGCTATGCTGGCCTCGGTGATGTTATCGTTTGCAGCGTCAAGGAAGCGATGCCGAATGGCAATATCAAAAAAGGCGAAGTCGTACGTTGTGTCGTCGTTCGCGTGAAGAAGGAAGTTCGCCGTAACGATGGCAGCTACATCAAGTTCGATCAGAACGCAGCTGTGGTCATCGACGCGAACGGTGCTCCTCGTGGCACCCGTATCTTCGGTCCGGTCGCACGTGAACTCCGCGACAAGAAGTACATGAAGATCGTGTCTTTGGCACCGGAAACGCTGTAAGGGGGTTAAGGACATGACTAAGATGAACATCAAGAAGGGCGACCGCGTTAAGGTTCTTACTGGCAAAGATGCTGGTGCAGAAGGTGTCGTTCTGGAAGCCTTCCCGCAGAAGCAGCGCGTTTCTGTTGAAAAGGTCAATGTGGTCAAGAAGCACCTTCGCCCGACTCAGGCGAATCCTTCCGGCGGCATTTCCGAGATGGAGGCTCCGATCCATGTTTCTAACGTGCAGATCGTTTGCCCTGCTTGCAAGAAGCCCACGCGCATCAACATGCGTCGTGAAGACGGTAAGAAGGTTCGAGTCTGCAACAAGTGCGGCGCAGACATCGACTAAAAGTCGTTACTAGTGAAAACTGGTAGCGGATCATGGCCCTCAAGGAGTTCTTGAGGGACGCAGGGTCGGAAATCCTGCGTTTAATTCATCGAAGAAAGGTAAGCACACTATGGCTACTCCTCGTTTGAAGGAAAAGTACAACAAAGAGGTCAGAGATCAACTCTTCAAAGAGCTCGGCCTGACCAATGTCAATCAGGTTCCCCGTCTCGAGAAGATCGTGGTGAACATGGGCGTCGGCCGTGCAGCGGGCGACTCTAAGCTGCTCGATGGCGCACTGGCAGATCTCCGTGTTATCACCGGTCAGCAGCCCATGATCACGCGTGCTAAGAAGTCCATCGCAGGTTTCCATCTGCGTGAAGGCCAAGCGATCGGTGCTAAGGTCACCCTCCGTGGCGATCGCATGTGGGAATTCTTCGACCGTCTTATGTCCACCGCGCTGCCGCGCGTGCGCGACTTCCGCGGTTTGAACCCGAATAGCTTCGATGGTCGTGGAAATTACACCATGGGTCTGAACGAGCAGCTCATCTTCCCCGAAATCGAGTACGATAAGGTGGACCATACGCGTGGTATGGACATTACGTTTGTCACCACGTCTGAAACCAACGAGGGCGCCAAGGCACTTCTGGATGCATTGGGCTTTCCTTTTAAGAAAAACGCCTAAACTCATCAAGAGTTGGTAATAAGAAAGAAGGGTTTGAATGGCTAAGAAATCGATGATCGCCAAGTCAAAGCGAGTACCGAAGTATTCGACAAGGCATCACAACCGCTGCAGCCGCTGTGGACGTCCCCATGGCTACTATCGCAAGTTCGGTCTGTGCCGTATCTGTCTTCGTCAGCTCGCCAACAGGGGCGAACTTCCCGGCGTGACCAAGGCTTCCTGGTAAGAGTCGAACAAGGAAACTACGTCACGTTATGAGTGTCGAGAGTCAAGGCGCAGGTACTAAGGGTGCATGCGAACCGGCTTTTCGTCTCATCACGAACAAAGGAGAAACAAAACAATGAGCATGAACGATCCCATTGCAGATATGCTTACGCGCGTGCGTAATGCTAATTCTGCAGGCAAGCTCACGGTATCCATGCCGTCATCCAAGAAGCTTGTCGAAATCGCCCGCATCATGCAAGAAGAGGGCTATATCATCGGCTACGAAGTGGAAAGTGCTTCCCCGCGCGACATCTTGACCATCGAGCTCAAGTATGGCGAGAAGAAGGCACGCACCATTCGTGGCATCAAGCGCATCTCCAAGCCTGGTCTGCGCATCTACGCAGGCAAGGATGAACTGCCTCGCGTTCTCGGTGGCTTGGGTACAGCAATCATTTCAACGAGCAAAGGCGTTATGGCCGACCGCGACGCACGCAAGAACGGCGTTGGCGGCGAAGTCATCGCGTACATCTGGTAAGAGGGGAGGAATACAGTGTCACGTATTGGTAAAATGCCCATCGCTATTCCTTCCGGCGTAGAAGTGAAGGTTGACGGTCAGACTGTCACCGTGAAGGGTCCCAAGGGTGAGCTCACCCGCACCTTCAACGATATGATGAAGATCACGGTCGATGGTGATCAGGTCATCGTCGAACGTCCTGACGATTCTCGCGAAGCCAAGAGCTTCCACGGTCTCACCCGCACGCTCATCGCTAACATGGTCCAAGGTGTTTCCGAGGGCTATTCGAAAAAGCTCGTCCTCGTCGGTGTTGGCTATCGTGCCGCGCTCAAGGGCAAGGATCTTGAGATCCAGCTCGGCTTCTCTCATCCGGTCATCGTCGAAGCGCCTGAGAACATCAGCTTCGAGGTTCCCAGCCAGACCGAGATCGTTGTCAACGGCATCAGCAAAGGTCGGCCAGGTTGCGGCAGACATCCGCAAGTGGCGTAAGCCCGAACCTTACAAGGGCAAGGGTATCCGCTACGAAGGCGAGTACGTACGTCGCAAGCTTGGTAAAGCTGCTAAGTCCGAGTAATAGACGCATAAGCTAGGAGAATTACTATGAAGAAGCTTCAAAAGAAACAAGCCGGCTTGCGTCGCCGCCACACTCGTGTTCGCGGCAAGATCTCCGGCACGGCAGAGCGCCCTCGTCTTTGCATCACCCGTTCTAACTCGAACATGTACGCTCAGGTCATCGACGACGTTACAGGTAAGACTATCTGTGCTCTTTCGACCCTGGGTCCCGATTTCAAGAAGACCGGCAAGACTGGTGCGACCGTCGAAGGTGCATCAGAGCTTGGCAAGTTGATCGGCAAGAAGGCACAGAAGAAAGGTGCCACAGAGGTCGTCTTTGACCGCGGTGGCAACCTCTATCATGGTCGCATTCAGGCGGTCGCCGATGGCGCCCGTGAAGCAGGCCTGAAGTTCTAAGAGAGGGAAACGTAAATGGCTCGTAAACAAGAAAACAAGACAGACGTTCCTGAGCTTGAAGAACGTGTTGTCTATATCAATCGTGTATCCAAGGTTGTGAAGGGCGGTCGTCGTTTTGCCCTCACTGCATTGGTCGTCGTAGGCGATGGCAATGGTCGGGTTGGCGTTGGCATGGGCAAGTCGCAAGAAGTGCCTATCGCGATCCGCAAGGGCATCGAAGACGCTAAGAAGAACATGTTTACCGTTCCTCTAACGCCCGAGAAGACCCTTCCTCATGAGATCCTCGGTATCTATGGTGCAGGTAAGGTCCTTCTGAAGCCAGCTGCTCCTGGTACGGGTGTTATCGCTGGTGGCCCTGTTCGTGCGGTCCTCGAACTCGCAGGCGTCACCGACGTTCTTACCAAATCCCTTGGTACCGACAATGCTATGAATATCGTCAAGGCAGTTGCTGCAGGTCTGCAGGAGATGCAGGATCCTGAAGAAGTCGCCAAGCGTCGTGGCATGTCCGTTGCAGAAATCTATGGTCGGAAGGAGAAGAACTAATGGCGAACGCTAAAAAGACTCTCCGCGTCACTCAGGTCAAGAGCGCGATCGGCAAGAAGTACGATCAGGGTCGCACCCTTAAAGCTCTTGGTCTTGGCAAGATCGGTCGCACGGTTGAGCAGGTTGACAATCCCTGCGTGCGAGGCATGATCTTCAAGGTCAAACATCTCGTCGAAGTCGAAGAGATCAAGGCAAAATAACGTGTTGGGGTCGGCTCGTTTCATGCGTGCCGACCTTCTACATTCTTTCAAGTCTGCCGACTGCGAGCTGTCGGCCTCCGCAAACCTGCGGAGATAGCGAAAAGGAGAACGAACTCAATGGAACTCAAAGATCTGAAACCAGCAGAAGGCTCTAAGCGCAATCGTAAGCGTGTCGGTCGTGGTCCTGCATCTGGCAATGGTAAGACCGCTGGTCGTGGTATGAATGGTCAGAAGTCCCGCGCTGGTGGCGGCAAAGGCGCAGGTTTCGAAGGTGGCCAGACCCCGCTTGCACGTCGTTTGCCGAAGTTGCCCGGTTTCCGCAATTTCAACCGTGTTGAATATGTTCCGGTGAACGTCTCTCGTCTTGAAGAGAAGTTCAAGGCGGGCGACCTGGTCGATGGCGATACGCTCTATGCAGCGGGTATCGTGAAGAATCCCGATGCTCCTATCAAGGTGCTCGGTGATGGCGAGATCACCAAGGCTCTTACTGTCCGTGTCGATAAGGTTTCTGCTTCTGCACGCACTAAGATCGAAGCAGTTGGAGGAAAGGTAGAGGCGTTTTGCTAAATTCGCTGATCCAAGCGTTCAAGGTTCCCGAGCTCAGGAATAAGATCCTGTTCACGCTCGGTATCTTGGCGCTCTATCGTTTAGGCGCCTATATTCCTGTTCCGGGTATCCCATTCCATGCGTTTGCCGATGCGTTCTCCGAACAGGGAGTTGGTATGGCGATGCTCGACCTCTTCACCGGCGGCGCGCTGTCAAACTTCTCGGTATTCGCGCTTGGCATCATG
>CABRGJ010000047.1 GCA_902470405.1 uncultured Eggerthella sp. | reverse complement strand
AAGGTAAACGACCGATCGAACGCGCAGGAGCGTATCGTAGAAGAACTCGTTATCAGCCCAACCACTACCAGGATATTCATGGAAACGAATCTGCCCTTCCGTAAGAAAGGCACGTTTATAAAGCGCCGACCAAATGGAAGGATGATGCCTCAGGAGATGCTCTACGCCTGGATCGGAAAGATCAAATGGCTGTTCTGCGGGCTTGATAAGTCCACGATATCTACAGTTCAGAAGCTCTTTCGGTGTATCCCCGCGCAGCGTGCCATTCTCGCGCAGCTCGCGAATATAGGGTGTCTTGATAATATCCACTTCGTCGGCAGTTGTAGCAAATGCAAGAGGTGCGGCCAACATCTGTTCATACATATCAGGCAAGACGTAGTCGTCAGGCTCGAGAATGGCGATCCAGGTACCACGAGCTGCTGCGATCCCGTCATTCATCGAGGCGCCATAGCCACAATTGCGGGCATGATCGAGCACGACGTAGCGACTATCCTGCGCGGCATGCACAGCAATGATGCGCGCTGAACTGTCCGTAGAGGCATCGTTGACGCACACGATCTCAAGATCGCGCAGACTCTGGACTTCGATGCTTGCAAGCGCTTCGTCAAGCGTGCGCTCAGCGCCAAAGATAGGGACGATCACCGACACCAAAGGATGCAGTTCGGGATCCTTATAATCAATCTGCGCAATGCGACTTTCATCCACGAAAGCATGCAACCGACCCGAGTTTTCGAGATTGATCTTCACGATCGAAGCTCCTCATTTCATAAACGCCCGTTGAAAGACGATTTTTACACCCCTTCAACCGATTCATGTGCTTTTCATTTTACGGTAAGGATGCGCTATCCTATAGAGTAAAGTGGTCGAGAGCACCACAGATGCGTGCTTTGTGACTTACCACCCCTCGAACGATGAAAAGGATAGGTGCACGATGGCAGCAGTAGCAGGTTGGTATCCAGATCCCGAAGGCGATACGACGCGTTTGCGCTATTGGGATGGAACCCAATGGACGAATGACTACACAGCTGTCCCCACTCAGGCCGCTACGAACGAGCAAGCCGCACAAGGGATTCCTGTAGATCAAACAGCTCAGCCGAACGCCACTTATGCACAAGGCGCTCAAGCATCGGCAGGGTATGCTCAGCCCACAAGCGCTGCATCAGTCACCTCGAACATGCAGTATCAGATCTTCGACCCTGAGCAGATCTACCCAATGACCAGCCAAGATCGCACGCTTCGCCTGATCGCATTCATCCTGAACATCCTCTCATGCATCGGCTGGTGCTGGGCCATCTTCCCTCTCGCATGGATGATTCCGATGACCGTCATGAGCTGGAACGTCTAAACGCGCGAACACGGTCGCTTACGGCGTGTGCACGCTCATCTTCCTGAATCTCATTTCAGGTATTTTGCTGCTCATCTCCAATAAAGATGTTCTACAGCGATAGCGGGTCGCACATACCATACCCACAAAACGGCGCCTCATTTTGGCGCCGTTTTTTTGCGCGCAATAAGAACAGCGATATTTCCAACTGATCTCTTGCAAATAAGAGCACATCTGCTGCAAAATTGCCAGAATGAGAGAATCAGTGCTCTACATAGAAGGAATCACCATTTCGGTAACGCGCAAACGCATGAAGACCGTACGTTTGAAAGTGAAAGCGCCGCTTGGGGATGTATGCATTTCGGCACCCCTTCAGGTAAGCGATGACGAATTGCATGAGTTTGTCACATCGCGCATCAACTGGATCCGTAAACAACAAGCACGCATCGCCGACTCCCCTTCAGCTCGTGCGGAGACCGCAAGCAAAGAAGAGATCGAAGCGTGGCGCGAGGTCGTGAAAGCATGCGTCCCGCCGCTGGTCGAACAGTGGGCGAAGATCCTCAACGTACATCCCACTAAGATCGATTATCGCAATATGAAGAGCCGTTGGGGAAGCTGCCAGCCTGAAACAGGCCGCATCTGCTTCAACATCCGACTCGCGCTCTATCCCCCTGAGTGTCTCGAATATGTGGTCGTACACGAGCTGTGTCATTTTCTTGAGGCGAATCACGGACCTGGGTTCCATGCGCTCATGAGTCGCGTCATGCCTGATTGGCCAGAGCGCAAGAAGAAGCTCCGGTAGCACTCTCGCGCCCCATCGCACAGAAAATCAGCATGCACTGCATTATGAGCACGGCACTATGAGCCCTGCCTAGATCACGCGGTTGAGCGTTCGAACAAAGCTCTCAATGAGCGCATTCACCTCATCAGGTGCATCACAGTTCGAGTTATGACCTGCACCCTCGATCCAGTTGATCTTATTGCCTGTATGCTTCTCCCATGCGCGGTCGTAGCGTTTAGCAGAACCCGCGGCATCTCTGGTTCCGCAGATGAGCAACCACGGACAATCGATCCTATACGGGCGATCTGCCTCCACCGCATCAGCAAGCACATCATATCCATGAGCTGCAAGTTCACAGTATTCGCGCTTACCGTAATCCAACATCATCTGGCGCATGAGCCAACGTCCATACGTACTGGTCGAGACTCCATTCGATCCGATCTTCACAAGCGCCTTCCAGGGAATGGAGAGATACATCGATTTCGTATGCTTGAGCGCAGCTAACTCCCAAGCAGCATAGTAGCGTTTCTGGAGCGGGCACGAATCAACCGAAACAAATCCTGCTGCAACGCCAGGAAACATATCCATGAACACCTGCGAAACGTAACCACCCATCGACTGGCCGATCAAGATCGCCTGATCGATGCCTTCTCCATCAAGGATCTCTTTGAGCCATCGTGCCTTATCGTCAAGCAACCAACTAAGTTCGAAAGGCCGTGATGCCCCGTGATTCGGCGCATCCCATACGAGCACGTTCGCCCTACCTTCGAAGTATTCGATCTGCTTGTCGAAGAGTCGATGATCTGCCGTAAGCCCTGGCAGAAAAACGAGCCAGGGCACATTCGGATCAGACACCCTTGAGATCCAATAGGCGATCTTTCCCGCTGCGGTCTGGTGCTGCTTCTCTTCGAGCGCCATAGCTTCTCCCTTTGCTCTATACCCCACCCTTCGCTTCCATCTTATACGAAACCCCCATCTAGAAGACGCAATTTCATTCAAGAAATGCTTGCCGATTAAAGCTAAGGTGTTCATGAAAGATTCGTAGAATATACGAAAGAATAGACCCGTTGAATATTCTGCAAACGAAAGATAAGCAACGATATCTCAAATATGAACAAACCGCTTTGCACCATCACGCCACTTGCTGGCATCGGTGAGCGCCGCACCTATTGTGGCCTCATCCAGCCTTTTGCCGCGCACGAACACCACTATTACGTGATCGGACTGGTCAAGGAAGGACATCGCGATCTTATATGCAACGGAGAGCTTGTACCTATCTCGCCAGGTGACATGATCATTTTCAATCCAGGTGACGTGCACTCTTGCGCACAGACCGATAACGCGTATTTCGCCTACGACAGCATCACGGTCAATGAAACAGTCTTCGGCTCGACGAAGCTCAAGGGACCGAAGATCACAGATCCTGCAGCTATCGGCTTGCTCTACGATTGCTTCGGTTGCATTGACGCCGACGAGCATGATCGGCTACTTGAGTCTCTATACCTGCTCTCTGAAACGCTCGCCGAAACAGAACTGGTCGATCTAGGCGGCAACGCACACGACGAAGCCGCTCAACGTGTCTTCGCCCGTTTTTGCGGGAACCTTTCTGAGACCCCACGCCTTGAAGACCTCGCCCAGGCTGAAGGTCTTTCGCCCTATGCCCTTATCCGCGCATACCGAAAGCGCTTTGCCATCACTCCGATGCAGCATCTTGCCTCGTTGCGCATCGAATGCGCCTGTGAACTGCTTGCTCAAAGTGTCGATCCAGCATCCGTCGCGGCAGAAATCGGCTTCGCAGACCAAGCACACCTCACACGCGTGTTTAAACAACGTGTCGGCACGACTCCCGCAGCCTACCGTAAGATGGCAGCAAAGCACGAGCGCTCATGACGAAGTACCACCTCATCGCACTATTCACCATCCTAGTATGGGGCACCACCTTCATTTCAACGAAGGTACTGTTGTTCGACTTCACTCCGTTGCAGATCCTTCTCGTAAGATTCCTCCTCGGTCTCCTGGTACTGTGCGCACTTCGTCCCCACATCCTCATACTAACCGAGCGTCGTCATGAATGGCTCTTCATTGGAGCAGGACTGACAGGCGTTGCGGCTTACTATCTGCTCGAAAATATCGCGCTCGTATTCACCACAGCGAGCGCAGTAGGCGTTATCGTCGCAGCATCCCCGCTCATCACCGCGCTCCTTCAAGCGGTCCTAGGTGATCGCTCCGCGCTGAATGTTCGCTTCTTCCTTGGGTTCATCCTCGCGATGATCGGTCTTATCATCGTTGGTGTGAGTAGCGATGTCGCAGTGAACGATGCACAACACCTCAGAGATACCGCATTGCTCGGTAATTTGCTCGCTTTCAGTGCGGCGTTCGTGTGGGCTCTCTATTCGATCCTTGTCAAAAGGATCGCAGATCTTGGTTATGAGACCATCGCCTCAACGAAACGCACGTTCATATGGGGTCTTGCCTTCATCGTCCTAACCTACCTAGCGGCTGGAGAATCCTCTCCCGCGCTCCCTCAGTTCGTAGATCCGATCAATATCGGGAATATCCTGTTCTTGGGCGCGATCGCATCAGCTGCTTGCTTTGTGACCTGGGGTGCATGTGTAAAACATTTGGGAGCAGCAACCTCCACTACCTATATTTACCTCGTGCCCGCCATCACCGCAGTCGCGTCGATCTTGATCCTTGGCGAACCGCTCACATCCACTATCGTTGTCGGGGTCGTGCTCACCATCACAGGACTCATCCTCTCGCAATCAAAACCCTCAAGGAACCCGAATCAAAACCATACGAAATAGCTCACCTGATTGCGACTCAACATTTCGGTAATGGATCGCACTTCTGGCTTCTTCGATCCCTGCCTTTGTCTACCATAGAACACAGAGAGCAATGGCAAAGGAGCGAATCATGAAGCTCAATGTGATCAGCGCATACGAGACCAGTGCACAAGCCTTTTTCGAACAGCTCGAAGCGTGGCATGTCGATATGGTGGTGGACATCCGCCTCCACAACACCAATCAGCTCTCGGGCTTCACCAAGCTCCATGACATCGAATACTTCACGCACCGTATCCTGAACGCGAACTATGCACATGATGTCGAATTCTCCCCTGCGGCCACCACGCTTGCGAAATATCTCGATCACAAGATAACCTGGGAAGAGTACTTCGCAGAATACGCTCAGGAGATGAAAGAAAGGAACGCGATCACTGGGTTTATCGAACGCTATGGAGCATATGACTCCGTGGCAATCATCGGAACCGCAACGAAGAAGCGTCGCTCGCACGCCGAGGTATTGCATAGGCTCGTTGAGGACGCGATCGAGCAAAAGGGCCTGTCATGATCACGTTCTATAGATCGAGCCACGACAAGCTCGAAGCGATCAGCAAGATGGAGCCTGATTGTTGGATCAATGTATATGAGCCAAGCGAAGAAGATATCGCTTGGCTTCGCCAAACGCTCGATGTATCGCCTGAGTTCTTGAGCAAAGCTCTCGATGAAGAAGAATCTGCCCATACCGATATCGACGAAGATAACGGCCAAGTGCTGGTCATCGTCGATTGTCCCTATGTGGTCGCTGAAGACTGCCTTCACGGGAAGAAGATCACCCAATACGACACCAACCCGATTTCATTCATCTTCCCTCCCAAAGGCAACTATCTACTTACGCTCAGCCTGCATCGCAACGACATCATCGAGAAGTTCGCTCAGGACAAGAACGCCCAGCTCGATACAGCACGGCCACAACAATTCCTCTTGAAAGGACTGCTCTACATCTGTGAAGCGTACCTCCATTACCTGCGCGTGATAAAGCGTCAGATCCATGAATTCGAAAAGCTCATGCGCAAGAATATCAAGGACTCAGACCTGCTTGTTATGCTTGATTTCGAGAAGTCGCTCATCTACTTCACCACGTCGCTTCAAGGCCTTGGTGTTACGGTCTCCCATGTTGAATTCGAACGAACGCTTGGTATGGACAAAGAAGATACTGAATTGCTCGAAGATGTAAAGGTCGAGATCGCCCAAGCAAATGAGATGTGCGCCATCTATACCGATATCCTCGAAGGGATCACGGACGCATTCTCGAATGTGCTCAACAATAATCTGAATACGACGATGCGTACGCTCACGGCCATCACCATCATCCTTGCAATGCCGACCATCGTTTTCAGTTTCTATGGCATGAATGTGATGGGGATGCCTATGGTCGACCTTTGGTGGTATCCGGTCGTGATCTCGGTGATCCTCTGCGTGATCGTCTTTCTCCTGCTAAAGTACACCCGCATCTTAAAATGAACTACTTTGATTCCACCGTAGGTATCGGAGTCTTGTCCTCAACATCCAAGTTACCGTCGTAGACGTAATATTTCGTCTCACGCGCAATAAGTCCTGAAAGCAGCAATACCATGATGATGTTCGGTATTGCCATGAGTGCGTTAGTGATATCGGAGATGGTCCACATCATGTCACCGATGCCGATGGCGCCCAAGAACGCAGCTGCAACATAGATGATCTGATAAGGCAGGATCGCGTGCTTGCCGAATAGATAGGTAATGCATCGACTGCCATAATACGACCAACCCA
>CABRGJ010000046.1 GCA_902470405.1 uncultured Eggerthella sp. | reverse complement strand
GGATAAGGTCGAAGTGGTGCTCTGTGTACCTGCTATCGACATCAAAGCGGTCCATACCGTGCTCGATTTCGACAAGACCGATATCGAACTTGGCGCTCAGAATGTTCACCAAGAACCTTCAGGCGCATATACAGGTGAGATCTCGATCCCAATGATCAAAGAAGCTGGCTGCACATATTGCATCGTCGGACATTCTGAACGTCGCGAAACGGTCAATCTTAAGGTGAAAGCGCTCGTGAACAACGATGTCAACGCGATCGTTTGTGTTGGCGAGTCGCTTAATGTACGCGACAATGGCCGTCATCTCGAATTCGTTACCGCCCAGGTTCGTGCAGCGCTCGCGGGGCTCGATGTCGAAGACCTGAATAAGATCGTCATCGCCTACGAACCCATCTGGGCGATCGGCACGGGCCGCACCGCAACGCCCGAACAAGCCGAAGAGGTCTGCGCTGCGATTCGTGCGACGCTTGCAGAGACATTCACGATCGAAACCGCCGACGCTGTACGTGTCTTATACGGCGGTTCCATGAACGTTGGCAATGTTGACTCGCTGCTCTCAATGCCGAATATCGATGGTGGCTTGGTGGGCGGCGCGGCGCTCGATGCGAATTCCTTCAAGCAGCTCATCGAAGCTGCTGCGAAGGCTTCTTGAGGAGCGCGATAGATGACCGAACAGCATCGTGACCTTACGCTTCCTGCCTGCCTTATCATCATGGACGGTTTCGGCCTTGCTGATGCGAGCACGGGCAATGCGATCAGTCTTGCGAACACGCCAAATCTTGATCGCTTGTTCAAAACCTGCCCGCATATCGAGCTTGACGCATCAGGAAAGCCCGTTGGTCTTCCCGATGGGCAAATGGGTAACTCCGAAGTAGGGCATCTCAATATTGGCGCTGGTCGCACCGTACATCAAGAGCTTTCACGTATTGATAATGCTTGTGCGGATGGTTCGCTCTTCGAAAATCCTGTTCTTGTCGACACCATGAGATCGGTCGCGCAACATGAGTGCACGCTCCATTTGATGGGATTGCTCTCAGATGGTGGTGTGCACTCCAATAATGAGCACCTCTATGCACTGCTCGAAATAGCAAAGCGTTTGCAAGTTGCCAAGATCCGTGTGCATTGTTTCATGGATGGGCGCGATGTACCACCGCAAAGCGGTATCGAGTATCTTGAAGAACTTGAAGATAAGATTGCGTCTATCTTCGCCGATTCGCCCGATACTGATGTCGCCATCGGTGTCATAAGCGGCCGTTATTATGCAATGGATCGCGACAATCGCTGGGATCGCGTTGAAGCAGCATGGCGTGCTATCTGGCTTGCTGAAAATACCACTGATCGCACCCCAAAGCAGGTCATGGAAGATTCATACGCCAAAGAGATCACCGACGAATTTGTCATACCGACCAATCTTTGCGGCGATACAGTTAAACCAGGAGATGCATTCATCTTCTTCAACTTCCGTCCTGATCGTGCACGAGAGATCACACGCGCGATCTGCGATGAAGCGTTCGACCATTTCGATCGCCCTCACTGGGAAAAACCTGGATTCGTGTGTCTGACCGAATACGATCCCACTATTCCAGCTCCTATCGCATTCCCGAAAGAATGCCCCGATCACGTGCTTGCCGATGTGTTAGCTGAAGCGGGCCTACGTCAGTATCATATTGCTGAGACCGAGAAGTATGCACATGTCACCTTCTTCTTCAACGGGGGAGTAGAAGAGCCAAAACCGCTCGAAACACGTATGCTCATCGCTTCACCTAAGGTCGCTACATACGATCTTCAGCCTGAAATGAGCGAGCCAAAGGTCACCGAAGCGCTTGTTACAGCGATCGAAAACGATGAAGCTGATGTATATATCGTCAATTTCGCAAATTGCGATATGGTCGGACATACAGGCGTGATCGACGCCGCAGTGAAGGCGGTTGAAGCGGTCGATCATGGCGTTGGTGAGGTTATTGCAGCCATCGAGCGAAAAGCCGGTATCGCGCTCATCACAGCCGATCATGGTAATGCTGACTGCATGGTTGCCGAAGACGGCTCGCCATTCACAGCGCATACCACCGCAGCAGTGCCGCTCATTCTCGTTGATGCCGCAGGCAAGGGCTATACGCTCAGAGATACACGCGGTATCCTTGCGAATATCTCACCGACGCTGCTCGAAATGATCGGGCTTGCGGTACCGCAAGAGATGACCGCCGAATCACTGCTTGAAAAGTAGCGATCGGTTTGCCATAATAGTTATTTTGTACGGCTCAAATCGCAATAGATAAGGGATAGCTTTGTCAGTACTTGCAATCATATTCTCGATCTTGCTCGTTCTTTCGGGTATCGGACTCATCATCTTCATCTTGCTCCATTCAGGCAAGGGAACCGGTGTTTCAGACATGATCGCTTCGAGCGTCTATGGCACCAATCAGGGAACCAGTATCGTCGAGAAGAACCTCGATCGCATCACCATCATCCTTGTGGCGATCTTCATCATCTCGCTTGTTGTGCTCATGGTCATCTTCCCCCATGGCACTATCAACCCTGGTCAGTAATCGCGTTTCATCTATCTTGTCTTGAATGAGCGGAAATGATGCTTCCGTCTGCAAGAATTTGAAGATAAATACTTGCATGAATGGTAACTTTTGATAAGATAGACAACGCTGTAAAGCACGTCGGAGTGGTGGAACGGCAGACACGCTAGCTTGAGGTGCTAGTGCCCATTTGAACGGGTGTGCGGGTTCAAATCCCGCCTCCGACACCAGTTGAAATGAAAGCTTCCCGAAAGGGGAGCTTTTTCATTATCTGAAGCATATCTGTCAAGAGCAAGCTGAAGGAAACATCCCGCATGACCTCTCCACGACATAAAGAGATCGATCGCACCACCGCAGTGAAGCGTGTATTGCTCGCGGTATTGCTGCTCAATCTTGCGGTCGCGCTTGCGAAGTTTGTTTATGGCACAATCTCTCATTCAGCCGCTATGCAAGCAGATGGCATTCATTCCATCTTCGATTCAGCAGGCAACGTTGTAGGTCTTATCGGCATCAGTCTTGCGATCCGTCCAGCAGATAGCTCACATCCTTATGGACACTTCAAGATCGAGACCTTTGCCTCGCTCGTGATCGGGCTCATGCTCATCTTTGCAGCTTATCAGGTGGGTTCAAGCGCGGTCGTTTCGCTGATCGAGGGAACCTACCACACCATTGTCACGCCGATCTCCTTCGTTGTCATGGTAGGCACGCTCGTGGTGAATCTTTGCGTCACAAACTACGAACGAAAGATGAGCAAGCAGCTTAAGAGCGATATCTTGAAAGCAGATGCTGCGCATACGCTTTCCGACTGTTTGGTCTCTATCGGGGTCATCATAGGCCTGATCCTCGTCTCGTTCGGTATCGAGATGGCAGACGATATCATGGCGCTCGTGGTCATGGTCGCTATCCTTTTCACCGCATTCGACATCTTCAAGAGCGCCTTTGTAACGCTTGCTGATGAGGCAAGGCTGCCCGAACAAGATATCCGCGATCTTGTCGAGAGGATCGAGGGTGTCGAGGAAGCTCATCGCATTCGTACGCGCGGTCTTCAAAGTGAGGTTTATCTCGACCTTCATATCCTTGTCGAGCCCAGTATGACCGTGAGTGCTTCGCATAAACTCGTTGATGAAGTGGAAGCCGCTATCACACAGGCATACCCTGAAGTCCAAGACATACTCATCTACGTTGAACCAGATGACGAAGAGCACCGTCTTAACAAATAAGACATGCAGCTTCGCCCACACGCAAAGTCTACACTTGTCTGTTATACGTCAAACCAAAGAGCCACGTGCAAGAGCCTCTATCTATTTTGACCTGCTTGCACCTAAACTGCCGAGTCAGGTTCAGGCGCCTGGTATTCGATATACGTACTGACAGTAGGATTTGCTTCGATGTAAGCACGCAACTTCTTGATGTAGCGCTTGGCAAGCTCACTTAAGTCGTGCGCGGCATGATGGATATAGCCGACGGTCATTCTCTCGTCAACCTCGAGCGGAATAGCAACGATCCCTGCGTTCATCTCATCAGAAAGAACTCCTGTCGCGATCGTATATCCATCGAAATTGGTCAATAAGTTGGAGAGCGTTCCGCGATCGGAGTAGGTGATCTGCTTCTTGTGGGGAAGATTGCTCAGCGGCTCTTCAGAAAAGAAGAACGAATTATTCGATCCTTGTTCAAATGAATAGCGAGTATAATGCTCCAGTTGTTCGGGTTTGAGCGAGGTCTCATGTGCTAGCGGATGATGTTCTCCAACGAATACGTGGGGCTCAGCCTCGAAGAGTGCTACGAACTCGAGTCCCGCATCGCTAATAGCTTTCGAGATGACGCGATTGTTGAACGTGCTTAGATACAGGATACCCAGTTCGCTTCGATAGCTCTTCACATCCTCGATGATCTCTGCCGTACGTGTCTCACGCAGCGTGAATTCGTACTCTTCGGCATCATATTCTTCGACCAGATCGACAAATGCCTTCACGCCAAAGGCATAATGCTGTGAAGAGATAGAAAGCTTGCCAACCTCACCAGTGGTCTGGCTGCTATAGCGGGCCTCGAGCAAGTTCACTTGTTCGAGGATTTGGCGTGCATAGCCAACGAACTCCATACCATCTTTCGTAAGCGTGATACCGCGGTTGCTACGATTGAAGATCTCAATACCAAGCTCGGCTTCAGCATCTTTGATAGCGCTCGAAAGAGCAGGCTGTGAAACATAGAGATTCTGACTCGCTGCATTGATCGAGCCGCATTCGACTACTTCGGTTATATAGCGCAGCTGTTGCAAGGTCAGGTTCGACTGCATGGCATCTCTCATTCTTAAAAGGCACATATATCAGTAGCTTCATTCTACTCCAAACCGCCATGAGCAGCGTCCGAGTGATTCGCGAATGAACCGACCATATGAAAAGGCCCGGATCGACTGACCCGAGCCTTACAAGCAGACTATAAGGGGGAGGATTAGAAGGTAGCGACGACTGCACCCTGATAGTTCTCGTTGATATAATCACGAACAGCATCGCTATTGAGCACCTCAGCGAGCGCCTTGATCTTCTCACTATCCTGATTGCCATCTTTTACGACGAGCAGATTGGTGTACGTCTGAGCTGCAAGAGAATCACTCGACTCCATGACGATCAGCTTATCGCCAAGGTTGCCTTCGAGCGCATAATTGCCATTCACGCCAGCGATCGCAACATCATCGATGATGGTAGGAACAGTAGCAGCTTCAACTTCGACGAATTCGAGGTTCTTAGGATTCTCGACGATATCCTTCGGGGTTGCTTCAATGCCAGCATCATCAGCAAGCTTGATCAGACCCTCATCCTGAAGCAGGAGCAGAACACGTGCTTCATTGGTCGGATCGTTAGGAACAGCAACCTTAGCACCATCGGGCAACTCATCAAGACTGGTGTATTTCGTTGAATACAAGCCGAAGGGCTCGAAATGAACACCGACAACATCTACCAGATGGGTGTTGTTCTCTGTGTTGAAGTTATCAAGGTACGGCTTATGTTGGAAATAGTTCGCATCGACCTCTTCCTGCTCAACGACCGTATTAGGCTGAACGTAGTCCGTGAACTCCTTCACCTCAAGGGTGTAACCCTTTTCTTCGAGTGCAGGAACGACGACATCGTTCAAGATCTCAGCATGAGGAGTGGGAACAGCCGCAATCGTGATGTTCTTGTCTTCAGAAGACGAACTTCCAGAAGAGCATCCAGTAAGCGCCAATAGAGATAGCGCAAGTGCAACAACCGCTGCAATGAGCACAACAGGGAATCGTTTCGCCTTTTCCATTGAGTGAGTCCTTTCTTTTCGGCGATCTTCCATCTTGTTCGCCGAAGTACGAACGACGAAAGATGATCCTTATCGAATATAACGATTGTTAGTCTAGTCATATCAATGCTGGCGAACAATGGGTTTAGCTATCACCAGATTTTGTAACTGGTTATATGACCGAGCGAGCGAGAACAGACCTTACTCCCTCTATGCTTTTGGCGTATCATAGTATCGATTCAAGCTAGATTGACCGATCACGCTTTTGAGAAAGGTAGTCATATGATCGATGTAGAAGCATTGCGAAACGCCCCTATTGCAGTTCTTGGCGGAGGAGCAGTCGGTAAGACCTGTGGTGCAGATTGCGCCCTAGCTGGACAAGAGGTCCGCATCTGCGATCTCGACCCGTTTTTCGACTCGACCCTCGGCTCGGTCGATCGCACAGGCATCATCATCGGTCAAAAGCTCCCTGCCACACAGACGAAATTTGGATTCGAACGTTATGGTAAAGCGTTCTTTTCGCTTGTCACGAATTCGATCGCTGAAGCAGTGAAGGGCGCAAAGCTCATCATCGTTGGTATTCCTTCGGTCGCTCATGAAGTCTTCTTCAGCGCGCTGATCCCTTGTCTCGAAGATGGTCAGATCATTCACATCATCCCTGATAATTACGGCACACTGAAGCTCCGTAAGATGATGCGCGAAGCAGGTTGCACAAAGAACGTCATCGTAGGCGGTTGGTCAAGCGCTCCGTATGGCACGCGCGTCGACACTGAAGGCGGCATCATGAATGCGCATGTTAGCCTTGTGTATCGTGCTATCACGCTGCGCGGCGCATCACTGCCGATGACCGACCAAGCTGATTTCCTTGAAAGCTCAAAGGCGCTCGGCTGTTTTGATGCGATCACCCAAGGTGAAGGAGCAGTGGGCGGTAACACTGTGCTCGATATCGGCTTTTCTAATG
>CABRGJ010000045.1 GCA_902470405.1 uncultured Eggerthella sp. | reverse complement strand
CGATAAGCCAGGAGCAACGCCCGAGCGCGTTCGTACCGAACTGACTGAGCATGGCATCATCCCTGAAGAGTGGGGCGGCCAGAATATGTTCGTTGATGTTTCTGCGCGTCAGAATCTCCATATCGATGACCTGCTTGAGACCATTCTCTTGCAAGCTGATGTACTCGAATTGCGTGCGAATCCGAATGCACTGGCATCTGGCTTCGTTATCGAGGCGAATCTGGATAAGGGACGCGGTTCGGTGGCTACCGTGCTTGTCGATCGCGGTACCTTGAAGACAGGCGATGTGGTCGTAGCAGGCACTTCATATGGCAAGGTACGCGCACTCGTCAATCCTCGAGGCATACACGTCGACGAGGCTCGTCCAGCCGATCCAGTCGAGATCTTAGGCCTGAACTCCGTTCCGACCGCAGGCGATGAATTCCGCGTATTCGAAGATGAGCGCGATGCCCGTCGTTTGGCTGAACAGCGTGCATTGCGCGAGCGTTTGGCGAAGCAGGAAGCGCGCTCGCATATGAATCTCGACGATCTGTTCGCTCGCATCGAAGAAGGTAAGACCACCGATCTTAACCTGGTCGTCAAGGCTGACGTGGCAGGTTCGATCGAGGCTCTGCGTGACGCGTTCGATAAGATGGACCAGTCCGAGGTCAAGATCAATATCATCCATGCGGCGGTCGGTGGCATTACCGAGACCGACGTCACACTAGCAGCAGCATCCGACGCGATTATCATTGGCTTTAACGTGCGCCCGACAGGCAAGACGCGTGATGTTGCGACGCGCGAGAAGGTTGATATCCGTCTCTATCGCGTTATCTATCAGGCGATCGAAGACATCAACGCAGCTCGTGTTGGCCTGCTCTCTCCCGATATCGTCGAAGAGGATACGGGCATCGCGGAAGTTCGCGAGACCTTCAAGGTGCCAAAGATCGGTGTTGTTGCTGGTTGTTATATCTTGGAAGGCGAGATCAGCCGCGACGATCAGGTACGCATCGTGCGCGACGGCACGGTTGTCTACGAAGGGGAGATCGAAAGCCTCCGTCGCTTCAAGGACGACGTCAAGAGCGTTGCCCGTGGCTATGAATGCGGTATCGGCATCGCAGGCTATCAAGACATCAAGATCGGCGATCATATCGAGGGTTATCGTGTAGTCGAGGTTGAGAGGACTGAGTAGGCATGAAACAAGGTTCTTCCAACAGGCGTGTGAATGAGCAGGCACGCGAGGTCATCTCCGAGATCCTGCTCTTTGAGATCTCTGATCCTCGTTTGGACATGGTCACTATCACCGCAGTCGAAGTGAGCTTTGATCGTTCGGTCGCGAATGTCTATTACTCGACCGAACCTGCTCGCTACACCGAGGTTGCGCAAGCATTTGCTGCAGCAGCAGGCCGTATTCGTTCCCTCATGGCGAAGAAGCTTTCCTGGCGTGTAGCGCCTGAGCTGCGCTTTCATTTAGATGAGAGCGTCGACAATGCCGAGCGCATCGCACATGCGCTCAATGCGGATCTTCAGCGCAATAGCGTTTCGCAGGATAGCGAGAACTGAGGATCCGCCATGCTCACACCGCAGTCGAACACGACGTTAGAATCAATCGCTCGTTTTATCGAGGAGCATGAAACGTTCGCTATCTGCGGACATGTGAATCCTGATGGCGATTGTCTCGGTTCGCAGCTTGCACTTGAGCGGGGTTTGCGTGTGCTCGGGAAGCGCGTGACGGGCCTTCTTGCTACCGATCAACCTATCGAGGCGAAGCTGGGTTTTCTGCCAGGATCTGAAAACCTTGTTCCTGCAAAGGATTTCGATGAAGAGATCGAAGTCTTCATCGCGGTGGATGTCCCAAACATCGATCGCTTGCAGGATGCTGGCGCGGTTCACGATCGTGCGCAATACTGCATCACCATCGACCATCATGCCTCAGATACGTCGATGGCCGATCTGAATTATGTCGATCCTGCCTCGCCTTCGGCATGCGATCTTGTCTGGGAGCTTCTGGGCTTGCTCGGTTGTGTCGACGAGGCACAAGCACTCTGTGTGCTCACTGGCATCATGACCGATACAGGGCGTTTTTCTTATCAGAACACTACACCAGTTTGCCTTATCCATGCGGCTGAGACCGTCGCAGCAGGCGCGGAACCTAATCTCATTGCTCGTGAATTCTTCCAGAGCAGGTCATTGCCGTCGCTTCGATTGGAGCAGTGTACGCTTGAGCGCATGATGTTCTTCTGTGATGGAGCATTCGTTTTCTCGTATCTCAAAGAATCAGATTTCGTTGTTACTGGTGCGATCCGCGATGATGCCGAGATCCTTATCGATGTCTTGCGCAATATCGCAGGTGTCCGTGTCGCACTTATCTTGAAGGAGAATGGTGAAGGCGTCGTTCGCGGAAGCCTCCGTGCAAAGGACGATACTGATGTTGCGGCCATCGCGCGCGTGTTCGGCGGAGGCGGTCACAAAGCGGCGGCCGGGCTTACTTTTCACGGAACGCTCTTCGAGGCGTGCGAGGCGGTGCCTACCGAGGTATTGACAAGATGTTTCTGCTCGGTTGCTCCTGAAGAAGTCGTACGTTTGAATGCGCTGCTTGCAGCTCAGAGGGTCGAGATCGATGGCTAAACGAGGCTCTTCGGGCCTTTCGCTTCTTCTGGCGATCGACAAACCTAAAGGCCTTACTTCTCATGATGTGGTCAACCGATGTCGAAGGATCTTTGGCGAAAAGCGTGTTGGTCATACTGGTACGCTCGATCCGCTTGCCTCAGGGGTCCTTTGTGTTGCGGTAGGGCCAGCTACGCGTCTTGATGCTTATTTGAGCGGTCATGCTAAGACATACACGATGGATATTGCATTTGGCTGTGCTACCACAACTGACGATACTGAGGGAGAGGTGATCGCGAGTGGAGCCGTGCCTCCTGAAGTCTTTGAAGAATCTTCTGCTCGCATCATTGCTGCATCGCTCAAAGGCACTGGTAAACAGCTTCCTCCTGTGTATTCTGCCGTGAAAGTAGGAGGCCAGAAGTCCTACGCTGCCGCTCGTGCGGGTAACGTGATCGAGCTTAAGCCACGCGATTTCGAAGTCTATGATGTGACATTCGAGGGTTTATTCGAGGCGCGTTTGAGCGACCTGTTGCAACAGTCTCTTGAAAAAGAGAGAACCGTGCCTGTTTGGCGTGTGACCATGAGGGTCTCGGGGGGGACGTATATGCGTTCGATCGCCCGCGATCTGGGCAAGCGATTCGGCTGTGGAGCATTCGTCTCTGAACTACGTCGTGTTGCGCTCGATTCGGTTGGTCTTGAGGATTGCGTAACGCTCGAAGAGCTTGAGTTGAATCCCGACCAGGCAAAAGTCGATCCGTTGCGTTTACTCCCAATGCGCTATGCTTTTGTGCGCGATGCGCAGATCATTACCCAGATCAACAATGGCAATGCACTTTCTATAGATGCGCTCTCCTTCAATATCGCATTATCCGAATGCTCCTTTGATGAGTATTGTTGCACCACTCAGGTGTTTCCTTCTGCTGATCCTTGTTATGATGGGGAAGTGGTGGCGGTTCTTGTTGATAATCGCATCAAGGCTCTATACGAATTCAATGAACAAAAACAGCGTTTCTGCGCTCAGTGTGTCTTTCCGGTAGGAGTTGAACGTGGCTCAAATCTATAATGTCGATAATTCATTCGATTATTCGCTCTTCGAGAATGCTTCGTGCGCATTCGGTGTCTTCGATGGCGTGCATCGTGGTCATCGTTATCTGCTCGAATGCGCCATGGAGACAGCACGTCAAGATGGTGGACCTAGCATTGCGCTCACTTTCGACATCGACCCCGACGAGCTGTTCCACGCCGATCGCTTGAAGAAGCTCATGAGCAACGAACAGCGTATCGAGATGCTCTCACGCAGTGGCGTTGATGCGGTGGTGGTTCTGCATTTCACGCCCGAGTTCGCAGCACTCAGCCCGCTCGAATTCCTTAACAAGACCTTCAAGGGTTATGTGCCGGCCCATCTACATGTTGGCCTTGATTTTCATTTTGGTGCGCGTGCGGCAGGTAGCGTTGCGGATCTCGGGGAGTGGGCAGCGACAAATATCTGCCATATCGATGCGCATAACCTTCAGAGCGAAGAGGGCTTGCCCATTACGGCAACGCGCATCCGCAATTATCTTGCTGAACACGATCTCGAGGAAGCAGAGCGCTTGCTCGGCCGTCCGTTCTCGATCACTGATGAGGTGCAGCCTGGACGTGGTGAGGGCATGGACATGGGCTTTTCAACTGCTAATCTCATCGTGCCTGCGAATAGGCAGACGCTTTCTGAGGGAGTATACGGCGGCTATGCGTATGTGAATGGGACCAAGTATCGGGCGGCTATTGCGGTAGGAGTATCGCCCGTCTTCGAGGATAAGACCAAGGCAACGATGGAAGTCCATATCCTTGATTTCAATCAGGATATCTACGGGGATGAGATCACCGCTGAATTCATCGACTACATTCGTCCGATGATCAAGTTCGATTCGGTCGACGAGCTGATCAAGACCATCCTTGCGAACATCGAGCATGTTCGCACCACACTTCCTTTGGAACGATAGCTATGCTGGCTCTGTCGAGTCGGGGTTCCAGCGACAAAACGGCGTATAGTCCAATCCGAGAAGCGAGAAGATCTTGCCGATGACGTGGTCTTCCATGTCTGCGACCGTGGTCTGTCCACTATAGTATGCGAGCATTGGGGGTACGATCGAGACAGTTGGTAGCGTCGAAAGATAGCTGAGATTCTTCAGATGAATGGGCGAGAGCGGGCTTTCGCGCGCGACCAAGATAAGTGGTCGCTTCTCTTTGATGGTCACATCTGCAACGCGTAAGAGCAGGTTATCGGTATATCCACTGGCGATGCCCGCGACTGTCTTCATGCTGCAAGGAACCACGACCATCGCATCGATGGGGAACGATCCGCTCGAGATGGTAGCATCAAGTGACGCTTGATCGTGTGTCTTATCCGCATAGGCCGCAAAAGGGTTGGTTCGTGAATCTTGTCTCTCGACGCTCTTTTGCAGCTCATCAAGTAATTCATATGAAGCAGTGAGCAAGGCTGAGTCGGTCACGACCAGATGCACTTCTACGCCATCGATACCGTGAAGTGCACGCAGGAACCGAAGCGCGAGCGGACTTCCGCTCGCTCCGCTTATGCCGACTACGATCCTCTTCATGCGCACACCTTGTCCTTTACTGCGGTCTTCACTTAGTATTCATCGACCCAATGCAGCGGATCGACATCCTTGAATTGCGCACGGATGAATCGATCCTTTTGGTCATAGGGGACCGTGCAGTCGAAGATAACCTTGCATGCGATGCCATGATCGCGAATAGAAGGCGACATGGTTGGATCGTTCGATGGATCGAGCGGGTGCGTGCGAACGCCGGGGATGGTGATGATATCGGCGTCGCCCTGGAAGCGCGTGTTCATCGCCCAAAGGACATCGTTCATGTCGAAGGGGTCGACGTCCTCGTCGACCAGAAAGACATGTTTGAGTTCACTGAAGGCAGAGAAAGCCAAGAGTGCCATCTGGCGCTGGCGACCTTCGTCGGAAGGCTCACGTTTGCGCACCTGCAGCACTGCCATGAACTTGCCACCGCCAGGGCTTGCGCAATAGACGTTCTTCAGGCGTCCTGGCATAGCGGCCTCGATCAGCTGGATGATGCTCGCTTCGGTAGGGATGCCTGCAAGCGATACATGTTCTTCCGAAGGCCCGATGCAAGTTTGCATGATAGGGTCCTTGCGTGTGGTGACCGCTTTCACTTTGATGATAGGAAGCGAAGGATTCGCAGGACCCGTGTAGCCAGGGAATTCGGGCATCGCTTTGCCGGTGTGGGTGTTCTGGTCTTCCTCTACGCGTTTGCCGGGCAATAGTTCGCCTTCGATCACATATTCGGCGTGTCCGATGCAGTGTTCATCGATGGTAAGACAGGGAACGAGTCCGCCCCCTTCGCCGCGTAGCGCCCCTGCCACGGTCAGCTCGTCGTAGCCGAGAGGCGTGGTGGGTGGCTCGAAGCAGGTCGCCAATTCGATGGCAGGGTCGACACCGATGCTGATGGAGATAGGAAGCGGCTTGCCGAGCTTTTCTGCCTTCTCGTAGAAGGCGCCGATATGGCGCGCACCCGGCACCATATAGATGGATATCTCATCAGGGCTTTGCAAGCATAGACGATGGATGGTTACATCATGCACGCCTGTTTCAGGGTCGGTCGCATAGCAGAGACCGAAGGTGATATAAGGGCCGGCATCTTCTGGGGTGTTCGTGGGTGCTGGAACGAGCTTGCGCACGTCGAAGCCTTCTTCGGCGGCAAGGTGAACGATCTCTTGACACTTTGCTTCTGAGGCATCGAGATAGCGTGGATCGATAGGATGGTTCACAGCATCATTGAGCGCATAGGCGACGCGTTCAGGCTCGACACCGATCAGATCTGCTGCGCGCTCGCGACTTGCTAAGAGTCCGATGAGCACTTTCGCATCCGGGTGGCCCTTCACGTTGTTGAAGATCATGGCAGGGCCGGTCTTGGTAGGGCGCTGCACCGTACCGCCCGCACCGATATGGCGATAGACACCACAAAGTTCTGCCATAGGGTCGAGGTTTTTTGCGCAGGTGGTCGATGGCGCTCCTCAGGTCTTCGATCTTGGTCATGACTGTGCCTTTCATCGGGGTCTATCGATCTTTCTCATACCCGCTTGGAAGGGGCGAGTTCATCTATCAGGAAGGTTGCGATATCACAGCCGAGCGTTTCGCAGGAAGCGATATCTTCAGGAGTTGCATCATCGATGTGAATGCCGCAGATACAGCACACTGTGGTGTTGAGTTTCGATGCGAGCGCCTCTGCAAGAGGACGACCAACCGCTTCATCTTTATGCCCAGGAAGATTGAGTACTGAGGAAGTAGCGCTCGTGCCTGTTCCTGT
>CABRGJ010000044.1 GCA_902470405.1 uncultured Eggerthella sp. | reverse complement strand
GTCCTTGCTCGGTCGAATCAGAAGAGCAGTTCTTCGAGGTTGCAGAATGCATCTCTGATCTGGGTCTTTCCTGGATTCGTGGTGGCGCATTCAAGCCACGCACCAATCCGCATTCATTCCAGGGTCTTGGTGAAGAAGGCTTGAAGATCATGAAGGCCGGCGGAGAAAAGTACGGCCTGAAGACCCTCACCGAGGTCATGGACTCCGCGCACACCGAGCTCGTCCATTCTTACGTGGACGGCTTGCAGGTCGGCGCGCGTAACATGCAGAATTTCTCATTGTTGAAGAAGATCGGCGAGGTTACGAAGGATTCGCACAAGATGGTCCTTCTGAAGCGTGGCCTTGCGGGCAGCATCTCTGAATGGCTCTCCGCTACTGAATACATCACCATGAACGGCAACGACAATGTCGTCTTATGCGAGCGCGGCCTGCGCACATTCGAGACCACTACGCGCTTTACGCTCGATATCTCGGCGGTGCCGGTCATCCACAAACAGTCGCTCTTCCCGATCTGCATCGACGTTTCGCACCCAGCAGGCGTGCGTGACCTCGTTCCGTCGCTTTCGTATGCAGCGGTGGCTGCAGGTGCCGATTCGATCATGATCGAAGTGCACCCCAATCCCTCCGAAGCGCTCTCGGACGGTCCACAGCAGCTCACCCCAGCTCAGTTCCGTGAATTGGTCGAGCAGTTGCGCGAGATCGCTGCAGTCTTTGGAAAGAAGATCGTCTAACATGCCGATCGATCTCGACACCCTCAATGAAGCTCAACGAGAAGCGGTTCTTTGCACAGAAGGACCGCTTCTGGTTCTAGCGGGCGCGGGCAGCGGCAAGACCCGCGTACTTACGCATCGCATCGCTCACTTGGTCGAAGACCTCGGGGTCGCCCCGTGGCAGATCATGGCCATCACGTTCACGAACAAGGCAGCTGCTGAAATGCGCGAGCGTCTTGGTCAGCTCATCGGCGGATACGTGCGTGGCATGTGGGTCTCCACGTTCCATAGTATGTGTGTGCGTATCCTGCGTTCTGATTGCGAGCGCCTCGGCTTTTCACAGGGCTTCACCATCTACGACGATCGCGACTCAAAGAGCCTTGTGAAGCAGATCATGGCCGAGCTCAATATCGATCCTAAGCGTTATCCCGAGAGCATGATTCGCAACCGTATTTCGAAGGCGAAGAACGAGCTCGTGGTACCCGAGGTATTCGAGGATCGCTACAAGGATCCCACCGCACAGGTAGTGGGCAAGGTCTACACGCGTTTGCAGGAACGCTTGCGCGCACTCAACGCCTTCGACTTCGACGATCTTTTGCTCTATACGTATCTGCTGCTCAAGAACCACAAAGAGGTGCTCGAGGTCTATCAAGATCGTTTCCGCTATCTGCTCGTGGACGAATACCAGGACACGAATCATGCACAGTATACGCTCACACAGCTGCTTGCCGCAAAGCACCGTAATATCATGGTCGTGGGCGACGACGATCAGTCCATCTATTCCTGGCGTGGCGCCGACCTTTCGAACATCCTCGACTTCGAGAAGGATTATCCTGAAGCGCACGTTGTGAAGCTCGAGGAGAACTATCGCTCCACGGGCAATATCCTCGCTGCGGCCAATGCTGTCATCGAAAACAATCTCATGCGCAAGCAAAAGAAGCTCTTCACCTCGCAAGGCAATGGCGAGAAGATCATGGTCTTCACCGCTTCTGACGAGCGCGATGAAGGTCGCTGGATCGCGGCCGAGATCGAACACCAGCACGGCAACGGCTTTTCGTACAATCAGATGGCGGTCTTTTACCGCACGAATGCGCAGAGCCGCATGCTCGAAGACATGCTGTTGCGTGCAGGTGTGCCGTATCGCCTGGTAGGAGGCACGCGCTTCTTCGATCGAGCAGAGATTCGTGACGTTATGGCCTACCTGAACCTGGTCGTGAACCCCGCAAACGATGTGGCCGCCCAGCGTATCATCAATGTGCCTAAGCGCGGCATCGGCAATACCACGGTCGAGCATATCCGTACTGTTGCGGAAGTGAACCAGTGTACGTTCATGCAGGCTGCCGAGCTCTGCATGATCGACGAAGGTTTGCGTCCCGGTACGCGCAAAGCACTTGCCGAGTTTGTCGGTATCATCCATGAAGCACAGGCGTATTCGGGTGAATTGCGCAAGGTGGTCGAGATGATCGTCGACAAGGCGGGCATCATCGAGTCCTACCGCAACAATCCTGGTGAGGATTCGCAGAGCCGTATCGAGAACATCCAGGAATTCTTCGGCGTTGTGGATGAATACACCGAGACGCACGAAGATGCTGACGCGCTCTATGAAGCGCCCAAGGTAGGGGAGGACACGTCCTCTTCCGACACACCGCCCGTGAAGGTTTTCGAGGCGAATTCACTTCCCGATTTCACGGAATGGGTCACGCTGCGTACCGACATGGATACGATGAGCGACGATGGCGCTGCGGTCACCATGATGACCATCCATTCCGCCAAAGGTCTTGAGTTCGATTGCGTCTTTGTGGCAGGCATGGAAGAATCGCTCTTCCCGCATAGCAACTCTTCGTTCGACCCGCAGGGCCTCGAAGAGGAACGGCGTTTGGCTTATGTTGCTATCACGCGAGCCCGTCAGCGTCTCTATCTCACGAGCGCGCTCACGCGTCAGATCTTCGGTCAGTCGAATGCGAACCCCGTTTCGCGCTTCATCGGCGAGATCCCGAACGATCTGCGCAAAGCAATCGGAGTTGGTTCGTCAGGCTTTTCTGGCTCGGGTTGGGAAAAGCGTGGTAGCAGGCGTGGTATTGCTGGCTCAGGCACAGAAGCAGGGGACGGCCGCGTATTCGGACAGTCGAGTTCGTCGGCATCGCGCCCGCGAAATCAGCGCAATGTGGGTAAGAAAGCTGCTGCCTCCATGTCATTCTCGAAGGGTGATACGGTCGACCACAAGGTCTTTGGTCGCGGCACTATCACCAAGGTTGATGGCGACACGCTGCACGTGAAGTTCGCGCGTAATGGTCAGACGAAGAAGCTGCTCAAGGATTACGCGCCCATCGTAAAGATCTCCTAATGAGCCCCCATCATAGGAGCTGCCTGTGGCGCTACGGATTGCGTTTTCGCGCGATCGCATCAGTACAACTGCATCAACCGCACGATTGCATCAGCAGGATCGCACATCCTATTCTTAGGCCGTCTTCTCACGCATTTCGCACCCGCGACGAATCGTTCCGCGGTACAATAGCAACGCGAGCGTGCATGCAGATCTTCTTGCTCGTTCGCGCATAAGTCCCTCTATGATGAAGGAGCACCATGTCAACTCCCGTTTTGATCGTTGGTCACAAGAATCCCGATAACGACTCCATCGCTGCCGCGGTTGGTTATGCATACCTGAAGAATGAACTCATGAAGCGCACGCTCGAGATGGATCCCGAAGCGGAGGTCTTTGAGTACCTGCCCGCACGTCTCGGCCCGCTGCCGCAGGAAAGCGAAGCGATCCTGAACGAGTATTCCGTCGAAGCGCCTGTGCTCATCAATCACGTGCACGCGCGTATTCAAGATGTCATGACGCCAAACCCCATCGGTCTTACAGACGACGCTACGTTGCTCGACGCGGGCCGTCTGCTGCGCCGTCATAACAAGCGCGCGGTAGTGGTCACCGACAAGGATGGTAAATATCTCGGTCTTGTCTCGCTGCGCATGATCGCAAATCGTTATGTTTCCGCGATGGATTGCTGCGATGGATGCGACAGTGCGCGCGATCGCGAGAACGCTGCGAACGACCTCGTTTCTTCGCTGGCACAACCCGTCACGGAACTGATCGAGACCGATGTGGTCTTCCTGAATGAAGATGATCTGCTCAAGGACTCGGCTACGTCTATCTTGCTTAGCGAACTACGCGAAGGCATTGTGCTCGATGACGAGGGTCGTTGTATCGGCATCGTTACGCGTACCGATGTTGCGAAGCGCCCGAAGCGCAAGGTCATTCTGGTCGATCATAACGAACGCAGCCAGGCAGCGAATGGCATCGATGAGGCAGAGGTTGTTGAGATCATCGATCATCATCGCATCGGCGATGTATCAACTTCGAATCCGATCCGTTTCCTTAACATGCCGGTCGGCTCATCCGCCACCATCGTTGCGCTCGAGTTCGCTGAGAACGGTGTTGAGATCCCGAAGGGCATTGCTGCGGTGCTGCTCTCGGCTATCATGACCGACACGGTCATCCTGAAATCACCCACTGCCACTTCGGTTGATGAAGAAGTTGCCGAACAGCTGGCAGCGATCGTCGGATCACCAGTGAAGGATTTCGGTATGAAGGTCCTTTCCTATCGCGGCGGCGATGCAGATTTGCCGATCGAGAAGCTGGTCACGGCAGACTCGAAGGAATTCGTGGTAGGGGACGATACCATCCTCATCGCGCAGCACGAAACGGTCACGCTCGACGTGGTCATGCAGCGCGAGGATGAGATCCGCAAGTTCCTTGCCGATCTGCGAGAAAAGAACGATTATGCGTATGTACTGCTCTTGGTTACGGATATCTTCGAAGAAGGCAGTATGTTCATCGTCGAGGGGCTTCACGGTCACATCGACCGCGTTTTTGGCATCGATTCGTCCAAGAGCGTTTGGGTACCCGGTATTCTCTCACGTAAGAAGCAAGTCGCAGCTCCGCTTCTTGAGTCGTAAGCGCTCTGCTTACAGTCTTGCTCCCTGGGTCTGGCTGCTCACGCACCCTTTGTGTCGTAGGGGATAGGGGTGCAGGAAGCATGCAGGCCGCAACTCTGTTCTTTGCGTCATTTGATATCAGATCGCCCTATTTGCACATAAGAACGTAAATCTAGCGCAAAGAAAAAGGCCAGCGATTTTGCTGGCCTTTGTTTGATGGTGGTTACTGCATATCCTCAAGCTTGCCGTGCTTTTCGTAGCGTGTCAGACGGCTGATCTTGTTGTCGTCGTCCACAAACACGACATGCGGAGCATTCGCAGGATCCTTGAATTCTTCAGGGGTCATCTGGCAATAGTTCATGATGATGACCTTGTCGCCTACGGTCACGAGATGTGCCGCCGCACCATTCAGGCAGATTACGCCGCTTCCCGGCTCACCTGCGATAACATAGGTCTCCAAGCGATTGCCATTGTTGCAGTCGGAGATGGTTACCAGTTCGTACTCCATGATGCCCGCGGCTTCCATCAAGTCAGAATCGATGGTGATCGAACCCACATAGTCGAGTTCGGCCTGAGTTACGGTTGCGCGGTGGATCTTGCCCTTCAAGACATTGAGCAACATTGTTTCGGTACCTTTCGCCTAATCCCTACTCGAAATCGTACAAATAGTTATCGATCAAACGTGTTGAACCAATATACACCGCAATGGCGACAAGTCCACGCTCGGGCAATGTTTCAACGGGCTGCATATTACCAAGATTCACGACCTCTACATAATCGATTCTGGCAAGCGGCTCTTCTTCGATAGTGTCCGTTACTGCTTTCGCGATGGTAGCGGAATCGCGCTCACCACCCTCGATCATCTCTTTTGCCTTGAAGATCGCACGTGAAAGGCATAGTGCTGCGGTGCGCTCCTCGGCAGAAAGGTAGGTATTGCGGCTGCTCTTCGCCAGGCCATCGTCCTCGCGAACGATCGGGCAGCCTACTACCTCAAGGTTCATGTTCAGATCTGCCACCATGCGCATGATGATGGCGAGTTGCTGTGCATCCTTCTGACCGAAGAAGGCCTTGTCAGGTTGCACGATGTTGAACAGCTTGTTCACGACGGTGCACACCCCACGGAAATGCCCGGGACGGCTTGCACCGCAAAGCGTATCGGTGAGCGTCTCCATCACTACGTAGGTGTTGTAGTTCTCGGGATACATCTCCTCGACGCTCGGGTGGAACACCACGTCAACGCCTTTAGATTCAGCGATCCCTGCATCGCGCTCAAGATCGCGCGGGTAGTTATCGTAATCCTCGTCAGGACCGAACTGCAGCGGATTGACGAACACGCTCGCAACAACGCGGTCGCAATCTTTGCGGGCAGCCTCCATCAGGGACATATGGCCCTCGTGCAGTGCGCCCATGGTGGGCGTGAGCCCGATCGTCAGGCCCTGCGCCTTCCACTCGCTCACGCGAGCTTTCATCTCAGAAACGGTAGTGATGATCTCCATGTGATCTTCCTTCTCTACGTATTAACCTTTTCTCCGTATTAATACAGTTTGTCGAGTACCTCTTCGCCCACATCCTTGAAGCAATGCTCGGGAGCGGGGAAGATGCCTTCCTTCACTTCTGCGTCATAATCCTTGAATGCCTGGGTCATCTGTTCGCCGATGTTGGCAAATCCCTTTACGAACTTCGGCTTGAAATCGGAGAACAGCGCGAGCATATCCTGATAGACGAGCACCTGACCATCGCAGCCAGGACCCGCGCCAATGCCGATGGTAGGGATGGAGATGGTCTCGGAGATCTTGCGCGCGAGGTCAGCCGGGATGCACTCGAGCACGACAGCGAACGCACCTGCTTCTTCGATGCGTTTGGCGTCTTCGAGGATCTCACGCGCAGCCTCGGCGGATTTACCTTGAACCTTGTGTCCTCCGAATGCATTGATCGACTGAGGCGTAAGGCCGAGGTGTGCGCACACGGGAATGCCTGCATCTACGATCGCACGGATCTGTTCGCATACCGCCGCGCCGCCTTCCAGCTTCACCGCATTCGCGCGCCCTTCCTTCATGAGGCGTCCTGCATTCGTGACCGCATCATAGACCGATGCTTGATAAGACATGAACGGCATGTCTGCGATGACGAGCGCATTCTTCGCACCGCGCGCCACTGGACGCGTGTGGTGGATCATATCTTCCATGGTCACCGAAAGCGTATCTTCGTAGCCTAAGATCACGTTACCCAGCGAATCGCCGATCAGAAGCGAGTTCACGCCCGCCTCGTCCAGATACGCGGCCACCTGCCCGAAGGCGTGCCGTCGGTCTTCATCTCGTCGGTCT
>CABRGJ010000043.1 GCA_902470405.1 uncultured Eggerthella sp. | reverse complement strand
TTACTTCATTCGCAAATGCGACCAACCAGTCGTCAAGCACCTCATCAGCAATGCTGGCCCCTTCGCGAATCTCATCCACAGTTCGCTTGAGATGGAGATCAAGGAAGCCCAGCTTCGTCGCAATCTCTAACCATGCCGCATCGCGATAAGCCACGCACTGAACTCCGATTCTTTATGTGACTTCTTGACGGCCTAAAGGCTAAAGACGGTAAGCCAATGCTTGCAAACCAAACCTGCGTACACTACCAAAGAAGAAGGAGGGCGTCTTACGGCGCCCTCCTTCATGTTCAGGTTTGTCTCTCTCAAGACTTTTAGAAAAGTTCAAAACTAGGAAGTAACGAACTTCTCTGCAGCGTCATTCTTACCTGCCTTGTAGCAAATAGTACAAAGGATGTAGATGGCGATCATGACGACGATGTCGAGGATGAAGAAGAAGTCCCATCCAAACGCCTGGTTGATAAGTGCCAGACCAGATGCAGCGGTTGCGCCGACCAGGTTGACAGGAATCAGGATGACAGAGTAGATCTTGTCATAATGCAAGTCGCCAAAGATCTGACGCGTTAAGTACGGCAGCAACGTTGTTACGAATGCGTAGATGAAGCCGTAGATCAGACCGCCGCCGAAGAGAATCGGGAGGATCTTGTTGTAGCCGCCGAACCAGATGCCACAGATACCTGCGATACCAGTTACAACGCCTACGATCAGAGCGAGCTGAACAGACTTGGACTCGATGATGCCAGTACAAATCTTACCGATCATCATGCCGACCATGGAGAATGCCTCCAGCGTACCGGACATGATCATGAGCTCAGGAATAGCATCCTGGGTACCAGGAATAACTGCTACAACGCCCTGATAGAAGTTGGTGTAGTGCTGTGGATAAATACCGCAGATGTTCATCAAGCAACCTGCGATGATGAGCACGTAGAAGTACCAACGAGTGTAAGCCACCTTAGGCTCCATGCCCTTCAGGTGAATGTCATTGTCGTCAATGACTTCGCCCTCAGCGATAGGAGCACCATATGCCTTCAGTCCAACGTCCTCAGGAGCGTTGCGGAGGCAGAGTGCGGTCCACGGAATGGTGCCTACGAGGCAGAGTGCGCCGAACACCATGTAGAGCTCACGCCAGGTGTCCTCGACCAGCAGGTTCGGACCCAAAATGAACTGACCAACGATGTTCAAGACAGCACCACCAGCACCGGTCATTGCATAAGAAAGACCGAGTGCAAAACCGAGCTTTTTCTTAAACCAACGGCCAAGTACGCCAGCGGTCATCAACCAGAGCAGAGTGATCTGGGAGAAACCGATGAAGATACCGGCAATATACCACTGCCAGATGACGGTGAACTGAGACATAGCGAAGTATGCACCAGTTGCGCAGACACCTGCGAGGGTACAAATGATACGAACGTCAAACTTCTCGAGCAATACACCGACGATTGGCGAGAAGATAACTTCGCACAAATAAACAACTGACATGTAGAGAGAAACGTCGGAAACCTGAATTCCGAGCTGCATAGCGACTGGACGATATGCCAGACCTGGGCAGCTGAAGGTGATAGCACTAGATGTAAAAATACAAATCATGCAAGTAAACAGAACCAAAAAATGACGGACTGTAAACTTCTGCTCTTTTACATTTTCAGCCATAACCCCTCCTTCTTCTCGTGGAGCGCTCATTCGCTCCCGTTTCCTTTACATGCAATCGTTCTTCGAGAGGCTCGGTGTAATTTCTCTCTAAGGACAATTGCACGCAAGGGCATAAATACCCTCACGAACATTTTCTGCCTCCATTTCCTCTACAAAAATGGTCAGATGTCACATTTTGCCCCATAGAATTTATTTTTGAACGCGTTATACTACACGTTCTTTTGAACGCGTTCGTTCTGATAAAGTTCCTGTTCAATCGGTATTTTTTTCGAGAGCATGATTCTGCTTTTTTTACAACGCATCACAAAAAAATTTTTGAAATGATCGAAAGAGCGCCACTTCGTCAAGACAAACCGATTGCATTTAACAATGAAAGTCCCTTCGGAGCGATAGTTTCCCTTAATAATTCGGGGTCACATCTAATATTCTGTCTATTGCATACCCTGCTTTCGGCTCTAAAAAGAATCGGACACCCAGCATCATACCGGGTGTCCGATGAAGCTACTTATATAAGTAGCACTCTGTCACTCGAGATTAGTGAGCAGTACCTGCAGCCTTGTCGCCACGATAATCCTTGGTGCCCCACTTGACAACGACAAAGCCGAAGATGAAGCAGAGAACGGCAACGATGAGACCGACGATGAAGTACCAATCCCAACCTGGGCCCTGGTAGATAAGAGCAAGGCCAGATGCCGCAAATGCACCAACCAGATTGACTGGCATAAGGATGACAGAGTAGATCTTGTCGTAATCCTTTTCGCCGAAGAGCAGGCGGGTGATGTACGGAAGTGCTGTGGTAACCAACGGATAGAGCATGCCGAAGATGAAGCCACCGAAGAACAGAACAGGGATGATCTTGTTCATGCCGCCGTACCAGATGCCGATAAGGCCGATGAAGCCGCAAACCGCGCCGAATGCAAGAGCAACGACGATGTTGCGAGATTCGATAGCGCCGATGGTGACCTTACCAACTGCCATACCGATCATGCAGCATGCCTCGAGCGTACCAGACATGATCATGAGATCCGGAATAGCAATGCCAGCCGCATCAACAGCAACAACGGTCTGATAGAAGGTCGTGAAATGCTGCGGATAGATACCGCCAACATTGAACAAGCAACCCGCGATGATGAGTACCCAGAAGTACCACTTGGTGTAAGCGACCTTTGCAGGGATACCAGGAAGCTCGAGATGATCGGACGTGATGACCTCGCCCTCTTCGATCGGTGCGCCGTATGCCTTCAAGCCACAATCCTGCGGGTGAGAGCGAATGCAGAACAGCGTGAAGGGGATAGAGAGGACAGCAGCAGCGATACCGTAGAACAGGTACAGGTCGCGCCAGGTGTCTTCAACCAACAGGTTCGGGCCGAGAATGAACTGACCGATGAAATTGAAGACCGCACCACCAAGACCGGTCATCGCATAAGAGATACCGAGCATGAGACCGAGCTTCGCTTTGAACCAACGGTTCAAAAGACCTGCGACCATGAGCCACAGAAGCGTGATCTCGCCGATTCCCATGAAGAAACCGGAGATGTACCACTGCCAGAGCTCGGTGTAGAACGACATAGCGCCGATGCCAGCCGAGGTGAAGATAGCAGCGATGGTACAGATGAGACGAGCATCATACTTTTCGAGCAGTGCGCCAATGATTGGAGAGAAGATAACTTCAGCGAAGTAGACGATCGACATGTAGAACGATACGTCAGATACCTGGACGCCAAGGTAATTTGCTACCGGACGATAGCAAAGACCAGGGCAGCTAAAGGTGATAGCTGCGCAGCCAAAGGTACAGAAGACGCATGTGAGTACTACAAGAATATGACGAGCCGTCATCTTCTGAGTTGTAGCAGTTGCCATAACTTCTTTTCCTTTCCGGGCGAGCCACGACAGCTGTCGCGAGAACGCCTCACTTTCCTTTACTTTCAATACAGCTTGTGCGATCACGAGACGAATCTCGGCGTATGTTCGTCACGTGATACCACAGGGGAAGTTTCCCCACGTATTATTTTGAAGTTTTCAAGTTGGGGCAAAAATAGTCAGGTTTGAGAATCTGACCAGTTGACACTTTTTTGTTGTTATGTAGATCGGGCTTTTTGTTCGGATTTTATAAATAGATTCTGAACAATATATCAGTGAAATCTATCAATAGCGGGCAAAAATGATTTTCTGTCCAAAAATGAACATGTTTTGAACCTGTTCATCTCCCTAATGAACACGTTTTGAACCCGTTCGCGGAAAAGGCACAAAAAAGCCGCGAATTTCTTCGCGGCTTTCCATCATCGAGAGCGCATGTCTCGATCCTTAGCAAAACGGGGCTTAGCGCTTCTTCTTGGAGCCCTTCTTGCCCTTGCCCTTCTTCTTCACGTATGCCTGACGCGCTTTCACGTCGATCCTGATAGCCTGAACAACGAAATACAGGAAGATGCCGTAACCGATGATGCCGACACCGATCAGGTTCAGCAGATTAAAACCTGCATTGTACATATACATGATGACGAGGGTAGTGATCGGGTTGATTATGAGCGCATAGATCCAATACTTCGTGCTTTGTTTCATAGAGCTTCTTCCTTTTCGTACTTTTCCAAAATGAGCGGAGCAGAAATGTAGACCATGATCTGGTCGGTGCCTTCTGCGATCTGATTGCCTCGACAATCTTCCCATATAGAGCTTACACGAGAACCCTCAGTATACCCAAGTCCACCAAGAATCTGCATAGCATTGCTAGCGACCTCGGTCGCCGCCTCGGGGATGAAACGCTTCATGAGCGCAACAGAGAGCCGTTTGCTTGGGGTGTCATTCTCGATCTCCCACACTGCGCGATAGAGCATCATACGCATGTTATAGAGGCTGACCTCCATATCGGTGAGCATTTGCTCGATCTGTTGGAAACGACTGATCTGCACGCCGAATGCCTTACGATCGCGCGCATGAGCTACCGCATCTTCCATGGCCGCTTGCGCCATGCCGACCGACGAAGCGCAGATGAACACACGGCCGAATTCGAGCAGACGAAAGAGCTGCCTGAAGCCGCCCTCGTTGCCGCTCAGGCGGTACTCGGGCAACAATTCGACATCCTCGAATGAAAGCGAGGCGAAGGGCAGCATTGACTGTCCGATCTTGTTGATAGGATAGGCACGCACCCCTTTCAAATCGCGCGGAATGAGCCAGAAGGCAAGCGCCGGATACTTCCCCGGCTCTTGCACATCCTTGTCGATCGCAGCAACAAGGATGTTCGGTGAGTATTCACCGTTGTTCACGTAATTCTTTTGACCATTCAAGATGATCTTGCCATCGATGGTCTGCGTGGATGTCTGCATGCTCATGGAGTCCGAGCCAGCAAAAGGCTCGGAGATCGCGAACGAGAACATGAGACGTCCGGTCTTACGATAAAACTCGAGCGCGTCTGCAAAACGCGTGGATTCGGCAAACCAATTCATGATCTGCAGATTGAACAGATCGTTTTGGAACGGCAACGTAGCGCCCGCACAGCGAGAGAGCTCCTCGAGGATGAGCGTCTGGCTCATGACGTTGTGAGCGAACGAACTGCCGATAGCAGGAGATTCGAAACTGAAGTAAAGATCGGTAAAACCTTTCACCACTTCATCGGGCAGACCCTGATCGCGCTTCCATTGGAACACACGTTCCGGCGTGAAGATACTCTCCCCGAAAGCACGAAACGCAGCGATGAGCCGCTCTTGCTCGGGCGAAAGAGCAAAGCTATACATATTCCCTCTTCTTGTATGCGGATACTAATAATCTCAGTTAGTAGCGTAGCTAAATGAACACGTTTTTTGAAGCATCAAAACCTCATTACTGTCCGATAATCCATAGGGCATTTCTTTGTTTTCAACCTTTCCCTTTCTCTATAATCAATACTGTGTGAAGTTTTATGAGAACGGGGATGCCCATGAAGATCTTAGCGATCAATGGCAGTCATCGCACTGGCCAAAACACCGACTACCTGATCGACCAAGCTCTGAGCGCTGCAACTGAACTTGGAGCGGACACAGAGGTCATCGAACTATCCGAAAAGAACATCAAGTTCTGCACCGGCTGCAATCGTTGCTTGTTCAAGCCCGAATGCAGTATCAAAGACGACGATATGGAAGAGATCAAAACGAAGATGCTCGATGCTGATGGCATCATCGTCGCTTCGCCCGACTACTTCTCGAACGTCTCTGGCCGCATGAAATGCTTCATGGACCGTACGCGTCCGATGCATATGGTCGCGAATCAACTAAAGCATAAGGTAGCTGGCTATCTGACCATGGCAGGACTCGATAATTGCGGCGCAGAATCCACTAATGCTGCACTGAATCAATTCTGCGCAACACACGAGATGATCGTCGTTAATCCCCGTCCTGAAGGCCCCGTTATCGCATCGAGCATCACAGGCTCTCTGATGGCAGGCATGAAGGAAGGTAAGCCCCAGTGGCGACGTTCGGTCTCTGAAGATCCCATCGCGCCTGTCGTTGCGCGACAACTTGGTATCGACATGGTCGAACTGATCAATAAACTCGCCTAGCTTGCATTCCGCAAACTTTCGCATCCACTGAAAGGCTCCCTCGGGAGCCTTTTTTATGCCAGGGCAAACAGAGAGAAGGCATGCCTCCCTACAGCTGCTCGCTTGCAGGCAACGCTGCTGTGATCGCCCACGGCTGCACAAGCGGCGTACAGCTTCTCCCTACTGCCCTTAGCACAAAAGAAACCCCGCCCGGCTAAAGACCGAACGGGGTTCGAATTTAGAAGCTAACTGATTGCTACCAGTTGCAAGGTGCTTCGCCAGCAGCCTGACGCTTGGATACGAAGATGCGATCTTCGATCTCGGGACCGTCATAGACCACAACGCCACCGTCTGCAGCGATCGCAGCGATCTCGTCCTCAGAGTAGCCATACTCCTTCATGAACTCTTCGGTGTGATAACCGATCGGCTTAGAGAGGATGACCGGAGGATCACCAAAGGAGCCGAAGCGAACAGGAGTCATAGGCAGAGCGCGCTTACCCCATGCATCGTACTCGACCATGCGGAGTGCGTCGTTGTCGTATGCCTCTTCGTCCTTGACGACGTCAGTATAACGGAAGCACTTCTGAGCAGGCACTTCGTTTTCCTTGAAGATCTTCATCCACTCATCGAAGGTCTTCTTAGCGAAGGCCTCTTCGAGCCACTGAATGACCTCGACGTTCTTACCGGATGCCTTGAGCGAGGTAAGGTTGTTGGTGTCGGGGTTGTCGATCTGATCTTCGCGACCGAACAGACCCATCATCATGGAATAGTACTTATCGTACTGGGGCATGCAGATGTAGATCCACTTGTCGTCATACGTACGATAGGTATTGTTGAAGGGGTTCGGAACATGCAGACGAGACTTAGGATACGGAGCACCGAACTGCGTTGCGCAGATACCGATGTTGCCGCCCC
>CABRGJ010000042.1 GCA_902470405.1 uncultured Eggerthella sp. | reverse complement strand
CTAGGCACCGACCCCGACAACAATGTCATCAATGTGCTCTATACACCAACCTCTTCTGATCTGCCTGAAGACATTCCGATCCCTGATGATGTGATCCCACCTGCAAGTGGTGATACGGGTAGTGGCGATAATGGTGCAGGTGATTCGAGCAACCCCACTACGCCAACGCTTCCAGATGATGAGACCTTCGATAAAGACGACATGGTCACCACGCTTCCGGGTAATGTTGAGGAGGGAAGCGATGAGTTTGACGACCTTTTGGGCAGTGATGCCGATCGCGGAGAGCTTGATGTGACCGACGAGATGCTCGCGAAGCCAGTGAACAAGGAAGACGCGGAGAAGACCATCAAGGCGTATGAAACGGGCCTACACAATGGTTCGCTTGCTCAGACTGGTGAGCAGTTCCCGCTCCTTGCGGTAATATCGGGATCGATCGCGCTTATCGCTCTTATCATCCTTATCGCTTACATTGTCATGAACAAGCGCAAGACGAACGTGCAAGCAGCTTCGGACATCGACGCTTCTTCGAAAGAATGATCGCTCGACCGAAGAGGTTCGCTACATGAAAGATGATATTCGAGCGAAAACCCCCTTCGATCTGAACAGGCATTGCTGTTAGCAAGATTCCTCGAGCCCTGCGAAATCGCAGGGCTCGTTTGCTTCTGCGCTCTTCATAACCACGAAGCGCAGCAAAAGGCTTGAACTGCCGCGCGCGGTCGGCATGGGATTTCCCGAGCGTATAGCGTTCAGGGTGTGCAGAACCCTTCCCTTGTGCGCAAAAGGCTTGATAGTCGGGATCGGCATCGGTGAAGAGAGCAGCATCAGGCATGATGGCCTCCGACCTGATGTGCTCGTTCGATGCCGCGCGCCTTCTCTTTGTAAGAGGTCCCTCGCATCACGGCATCTTTCCCGAATTTGTGCTTGATCTCGAGCAGTGCATCCTGTCTTGCGCGCTCATCTTCTTCAGCAGCGACATCGGTGAACAGATCGTAGGTGGTGTGCTCTTCGCCTTCCAGATGACCGAATGAGATGTTGATCCGGTGGATCACGCGATCACGATCGACCTTCGCGCAATACAGATCGTCAACAAGGGCGTGCAGTTTTGCGAAGGAATTGGTGAAGAACCCGAGCTTCTTGCTCACGCTCACATGATCGCTCGACCGAGTGCGTCTCGGGTTGCCCTCTTGCGGGAGACCTTTTGTTCGCTTATATCCCACATGAAGATGGATATGGCTGGTCACAACACCTTTATCGACAAGGTCGAGCACGGTCTCATCCACCATTTCGCGCAAGATCATGCGCCCTTCTTCAAACGAGTAGTCGCATGGGAGCACCTGGCCATTGCCAAACGAGATGCTCTCGGGTTCATACGCTTTGATCTCGGCGATGGTGCACGGTTCGAGCCCCCAGGCATGATCGATGAGGAATTCTGCATTCACCCCGAATTCCTTGTAGAGCAGATCGACATCTGCATGTGCGACTCCATGAAGATCGCGAATGCCGAAACGCTCGAGCCGCGATGCGATGCCGTGACCGATCTGCCATATATCGGTGATAGGACGATGATGCCAGATGGTTTGGCGAAAGCTCGCTTCGTCGAGCACACCGATATTATCTTTATCGTGCTTTGCGGTGACATCGAGCGCAACCTTTGCAAGGAACAGGTTGGATCCGATGCCAGCGGTTGCGGTTATCTTCGTTTCGGCATAAACTGCTTCGCGCAGCATGTTCACCAATTCCTTTGCGTCCATCTTGTAGAGCGCGCAATAGGGGGTGAGGTCGATGAAGCATTCGTCGATGGAATAGACATGCAGATCAGACGCACTGATGTAGCGCAAATAGATGGCAACGATCTGCGCAGAGACTTCCATATAGCGTCTCATGCGTGGCCTTGCTTTCGTGAACTCGATGTGAGAAGGAATCTCGAACACGCGGCAGCGCCCAGGAACACCGAGCGCTTTCAGGGCGGGCGAGACCGCGAGGCAGATCGTCTTTTCGGTGCGTTCTGGGTCCGCTACCACCAGGTGTGCTTCATAAGGATCAAGTCCGCGATCGACGCATTCCACGCTGGCATAGAAGCTCTTCAAGTCGATGCAGCAGTATGTCTTTCGTGGAGTGTCGAGCATGGCAACATTATAGCACGATATGCGAACATATGTTCCCTTTTGATGAAGCGGAGAGACTCGAGAGCTTTCTACATGAACGAATCGTCGCGGATCGCACGGGCGATGTTCATCTTGTTCAAGCGCCATGCTCCCAAGGCATATGCAGCAAGGACGCAGAAGGCAACGGCCGCAAGATAGATGAGCGCTATTCCGTAAGGGAAAGCCAGCGCAAACGCTGATAAGCTCTGCCTGCCCAGATAGGCAAGCGCGATCGTGCATGTGACAACGGGCAAGAGCACGATCGTGAGCGGCCGGATAACGCTCAAGAGTCCCTCGAACAAGAGCATCTTGCGAAGGCTGCGCGGGGTCATGCCGATCGATCGATAGCGACTGAATTCACGTCTGCGTTGCTGGGTGAAACTGATAGCTTGCGCAACGATACCGGCGATGCCGATCAAGGCTAAGATAGCGCAGAATGAACCCACGATCGTAAGATAGCCATTCCATATCGTATCGGCGTAAGCTCTCTCTTCATCCATGGCGACGATATCGAATGCGGCGATATCCAGCTCTTCCATCATACGCGCAAGGGCTGCTCTTTGTTCATCAAGTGGTTCGTCTGCCGTGCTCTGTACATAAAGACGGGCGCCTCCATCGTAGATATCGGTTCGCGCGATCCATCCCGCTTCGCCGAGTGCCGCCTCAGCAGGGGCAAGGTCATCAGGCGTGCTGTCTGCGACATCGATCGCGAGATCCCACTCGATGCCGAAGCGCTCATAGTAGGTCTCTTCGACGGAGAGCTTCGAGATCGTGATGAACGAGAGGAAAAGGATGAATATGAGAAAAGAGAGTCCAAAGGCGACCGAGGATGAGCGAAGTGCACTCCGTCGTGCGTCGAAGGATCCTTTTGCCAGCACCCATTCAGCGCTCGAGTGCGGCATGCGGTGTTTCTTCGATCGAGCTTTCTTGTGCTTCTTTGCGGTATCGAGTTCAAGAGAAGGAGAGTCGATCGCTCGAAGTGGCGTGGTCTGTGCGAGCTTTCGCGCAGGAGCGAGCGCGGATACGAAGATGGTCAAGACCACGATCGCCCCGATCGCGATGATCACGAGCGGATCGATCAGAAAAGAGCTTTCAATGCGCTCGAGCCCTTGAAGCTGCGCAGCGTAATCGATGAAGAAGTTGATGAGCAGGTAACCTGCGCAGGTGCCGATCGCAATGCCAGCAAGCAAAGGAGCGATGCTCGTGAAGAGCGCATCCTTGATCAAGAGCGCTTTGAGCTGCTTGGGGGTAGCCCCTACCGTGGCAAGGATGCCCAGCTGATGCGTGCGAGCGAGCATCGATGCATCGAACGCGCTCTTGATGATCAGCATGATGGCGATACAAGCGAAGAGCATGATCGCTCCGTAGAACACGGCTGTTCCAGAGAGCGCCATTCCATCGGCTCCTTGCGCAATGCTTTGCGCTTGCGCATCTGCCCAAATATCGTAGAGGATCTCAGCGAGCGTCGTCAGGAGTGCCGAGCTGATCGCGACGATGATCGCGATACCGATGTTCGACGCACGGTTCGCACGCAAGAAATCGATGCCAAGCTTGCGTTGCTCAAGGATGTCCTGAGATCTGGTGTTTGCGGTGCTCATCATGATCGCTGCCGTCCTGTATCTGCGATCACGAGCCCATCTTCGACGGTAATGATCCGATCAGCAGCAAGTGCTACTTCTTCGTCGTGTGTGATGATGAGCGATGTTTGATCGAATTGTCGATTCATGATCTTGAGCAGATCGATGATCTCGCGTGAGGTGTTCTTGTCAAGATTGCCAGTAGGCTCGTCTGCCAGCAGCAGGGAAGGGCGATAGATGACCGAGCGTGCGATCGCAACTCGTTGCTGTTGGCCTCCCGAGAGCTCTGAGGGCATCGCTTCGAGCTTATCTGCGATGCCGAGCGCGTCAACGATCTTGTTGAAGAATGCCTCATGAGGCGTCCTCTTGTCCAAAAGAAGGGGCATGAGGATATTCTTCGCAACATTCACGGTCGGAATGAGATTGAAGAATTGGTAGATGAGCCCTACCTTACGGCGGCGAAAAAGGGCTGATTGCGTTGCGTCGAGCGTCGATAGATCGGTCCCGTCTACCAAGACGGTGCCGCTCGTTGGCGCTTCGATCCCCCCAAGAATATGCAACAAGGTCGATTTTCCTGACCCAGATGCGCCGATGATCGCGACGAATTCGCCTGATGAAAGCTCGATCGATATATCGCGTAAAGCATGGGTGGCGCGCTCGCCATCTCCATAGGTCTTCGTGATGTTGCGACATTCGAGCAAAGGCGCAGTATCCATAGGAACACTCCTTTCTTCTGTGCATGTCGCATTCTAGAGTAGAGCGCCTAAGTGACCGCACAGTGACAGGGATGATCTTTATTGTCAAAAGGAAGGCAAACGAGCGCCTCATCGATAGAAGCGTATGGTGAAAAGAGCTCCTCCATCAGGGTTATCATCGATGCGAATACTTCCTTTTTGCAGTTCGATGATATCGTGAGCGAAGCTAAGACCGAGTCCGGTCGATGAAGCGTTGGCCTTCGCGCCCTTGTAGAATCGCTCGAAAGCATGCAGTCTTTCTTGCGCTGAAAAGCCGCTTCCTTCATCGGCGATGGTGATCTCGGTGTAGAGCGGGCGTGGCACATAGTCGATCGTGATGGTTGAGCCACAAGGGGCGTATTCGATGCAGTTTCTCATGATGTTCGCAATCGCTTCGTTCGTCCAATGGCTGTCGACCTCGATGTTCACGGGGGTCTCCGAACTGATCTCAAGGGTCACTTCGGCCGCTCTTGCAAGTTCGCTCAGGCTCTCTGCGGCCATGCTCAAGATCGTGAAGACATCGCAGGTCTCGATCGAAAGCGACAGCGCACCAGCATCGAGACGCGCCATGAGCAATAATCTTTCTTGCAGCCTTGCCAGGCGTGCAAGCTGTGCTTCCATCGAAGCGATGATCTTTTCTGTGCGAGGGTCGTTGTTTGGAAACTGCTGTAGAGAAAGCGAAAGTGCGGCGATGGGGGTCTTGAGTTGATGCGCGATATTCGAGAGGTTTTCTGCAAATCCTTCTTTGGTCTTCATTGCTCGCTTCTCTGCTTGAGCGAGTGCGTTGATCGTCTTGTCGATCTCATCTTGAAGCTTCGAGAGCTCGCCTTCGTCACGTCTACGAACGAGGCGAGATCTGCCAAGGAGCGCTTCTTCGATATCGCGCGTGAGGCTCGAGATCCTTTGCTCCTGGGACCAGCGCGCTCGTCGGTAATGCACAGCTGCCAGCGCAAAACCGCACAGGATACAACATGCGCAGGCGAGCAGCAAGACCACGATGTTCATGATGATCAAAGCCCTTCTAAGCGATAGCCGATGCCACGGATGGTGGTGAGTGCAAGATCATCTCCAAGTTTTGCCCGGAGACGCTTCACTGCGACACTGATGGCATTATCGCTCACGCCATCTTCTTTATGCTCCCAGAGCTCTTGTTGAAGTTGCGCGCGCGTAACGAGCTTTCCTTTGTGCTGAAGGAAGAATACGAGCAAGCGGTATTCGAGCGCTGAGAGCTCGATGGCCTGGCTATTCTTCGTAATGGTCCCGCTTGAGATATCGAGCGAGATATTACCGCAAGTAAGACGGGGCTTAGGTGCATTGCGGCGCAGGAGCGCATGGATGCGTGCTACGAGCACTTTGATATCGAAGGGCTTTGTCACGTAGTCATCTGCACCGCATTCGATGCCCAATACGATATCGCTCGGGTCATCGTGCACGGTGAGCATGAGCACGGGAAGGTCAGCATCGTGCGAACGCAACCAGGTGCAGAGCGCGATGCCGGTATCGTCTGGAAGATTCCAGTCGATGATCGCAAGATCAGGACGGGTCTTTGCGAGCGCATTGCGCATCGAGAGCCCCGTGGCGAAGAGCGTCACTTCGTAGCCCTCGGCTTCAAGGACGGACATCACGCTCTGTGCTATGACGGGATCATCCTCTGCATACCAGATCGATCGGGGCATTGCATGTGTTCCTTTCGTTTCTCGTGCGTATTATACCGCCTTCGATGCGCACGAGAACAAGCGAGCGTTCAGCCTTTTCTCGATGCGCCATCTGCTCTTTGCTCGATGCTCTGTGCTGCGCTTGCAGCAGGAATGCTGCCTGTTCCGCTCTTCCAACCGCAGATGATGAGCAACAGCGCCAAAAGCAGCATGATGACAAGCGATGCGAACCACGATCCGCTCAAGTCGACAAGCAAGCCAAGGCAGGCAGGGCCAAGCGCAGCCATGAGGTACCCGAATGTTTGAGAGATGCTCGAGAGCCTTGATGCATCGTCGGGATCTTCGGTGCGCACGCCGAAGTAGAACATGCATAAGCAAAACGGCGCGCCGAGGGCGAAGCCCAATACCGTGACCGCCACGATGGCAGCTTCGTCGGTGTGTGCGAACAAGAGCGCAAGAACACCGAACGTGCAGAGTGCACCGATCGTAGCGCCCAGCATGCGCTGGCGGCGTAAGCGTTGTGCGAGAGGTGGACAGAACAGCGTACAAGGGATCCCGACGATAGGGAAGAGCGTGACGCAGGTGGTTATGGCATCTTGGCTGATCCCTGCGGCGTTCAGGATAGAAGGAAGCCAGGCCACGAATCCGTAGAATAAGATCGATTGAACACCGAAGAGCCCTGTGATCCACCAGGTTATGGGGCTTTTTACGATGTGCTTGCTGAAGAGCTTGGTGCGAAGGGGGGTCTTGTCGTGCGCGACGGGGCGCTTGTCGCCTCGCGCACGCCCCATGAGGCGCACAGCTAACCAGAGCAGCGCACCGATCGCTGCGAGAGGAGCGATCCCCACGAGAATGCTGCGCCAATCGCCAAGAGAGCCCATCAAGCCCGAAGCGAGTCCTGCTGCGCCGCCTGCGAACAGGCTCATGGTGGTGGTGTAGAGCGCTGTCATGATGCCCACATGTACGGGGAAGCGTTCGCGCACGACTGCTGGAAGCA
>CABRGJ010000041.1 GCA_902470405.1 uncultured Eggerthella sp. | reverse complement strand
CCATCAACACTTTTGTAACGCGCTCCACTCCTTTTTGCAAACCAAGATGACACACGAAAAGCGCTATCGCACAGGCAAGGAACATCCATAACACCAGCTCGATGGGATTTGAGAGCATGGCGCTAAACAGGGCATTCGTGTCCGTCGCACCCATGGTCGCAAGATCGGCCGTTGCCATCTTTGGAATATAAGCAAGCATCCATCCCGCAACGGTCGTATAGAACATCATGAGCAGATACTGTCCGGCGAGCGCTACCCATTTAAACCAGTGCCACTTCGTTCCTTGCGGCTCTAGACGGTCGAATGCTTGGGCGACCGATCTCTTGCTCGCACGACCAACCGCAAGCTCCATGACCAAGATCGGCACGCCAAGGATAGCAAGGAATACCAGGTAGAACAGCACGAACGCTGCACCGCCATATTCGCCGACAACATAAGGAAAACGCCACACGTTGCCGAGCCCGATCGCGCAGCCTGCGCTGATAAGGATGAAGCCCAGTCGTGATTTGAATTGCTCGCGTGGCACTCGGTCTTATTACTTTCCTCTTGCGTCGGTCGCGTTCTTCGGTGTTAACCTCTCGATAGCATCCGAAGCATAGATTTTGACTCTTCGTCGCTAGCCACGCATTAAACGCAGTTGGCGACTCTCCCATGGTAGGCGAAAACGACCTAAGGTTTGAGCACGCAGGCCATTCGACACCCGACGGTTGTTTTTTTGGTTGTTTCTCGGTATACTTCGTTACTGCTTCGTGATTGCGCTCGTGGTCAGTCTGCAAGGCGCTTCACCAGCAAAAGCCAACGTGGCTCAGTTGGTAGAGCAACGCACTCGTAATGCGTAGGTCGCCGGTTCGAGTCCGGCCGTTGGCTCCACGAATCTTAGCAGGTCAGCAGGTTTTCTTGCTGGCCTGTTTTGTGTCAACTCGAACGCTCAGTTCGGAGTATATGATCTCACCAGTGTTGCCCGTATAAAGCGATAGTTCTCGCTCAAAGATATCGCTCGTTGGTATGAACCCTTCACGAGCGAGCACGCGCCGCATCCCCTCATACACGCTAAAGAGCTCCACTGCAGCCTGCGAGTCATCCTTGATCTTGGCGAAGTTCAACGTTCGAAGATACTTGAAATAGGTTCCTGCCGGCTTTTCAAGCAAGCCCTTACGACGCTTGTGCGGCCGCACGCGCGTACAAATATGAAAATCCTCCCACGGCTCTCTCCGCAAAAACGCTTCGCGACCGACGCGATAATTGCCCTGCAGTTCACTGACATCGCCTTGCTTCTGGCCAAGACGCCAGGTATCAAGAATATGGCGTACGATGCGCTCAGTTTGCCCATCCATCACGCCATCTTGAGAAGGATGGACCTGTCTACAGTCAGCCGCATGAACGCCTTCGCTTCGAAAGGCTGCTGCAGTCTTTTCAGCAGATGCAGAAAGCTGCTTCTCGATGACAGCTGGCAAGTTTGCCTCGGAAACCAGAGCAAACGCGTCGGATATGTTGCTATCAAGAAAGTATTCTGCTTCGCATATTTCGAGCTTGAATTCGGCAGGATCATGGCGCCAATCATTGCGCGCCCGCATCCGTGCCAGCGTATTCTCAAGGAGCGATTTCTGCATCAAGAGCGTCCGGCGCTGTTCGACGATGGCGCTAATTCGGTTCTCCATCACGCTCTCGAGCGCTTCAGTATCAGGTTCGCTCAAATACCCTTTGATCTCCCGCAAGCTGCATCCTGCTTGCTGCAACGATGAAATGAGCAGATAATCGCTGATCTGCAGCGGCGAATAGAGCTGGTAGCCGTTCTCTGCCTTCGCAACTGGCTGCAATAGCCCAATATCTTTATAGTGACGCAGTGTTTCTTTAGTTGTACTGCAAAGATGAGCGAATTCCCCTGCTTTAAGCAGATCATCAGGCATATTGTCTCCTGTTCAAAATGTATCGTCACCTTCATGCTAAATGCTTGACCGCGTGGTTACCACACAGTTTAGCATGTGTTTTGCAAACACGTTCGATCTATCTGCCAGGAGCAATGCTATGAATGACAAACCTGTGCAACCTAGCGAATACATAACAGATCTCGCAGGCGAGCCGTCTACAACTCCAACCGTCGAGGTCAACGCTAATGGCCATCTACTGCCGCACAACTGGAAAGGTGCCATCGTGCTGATCTGGTCGGGGCAAGCAGCATCTATCCTCGCTACCTGCGCAGCTACTTTCGCCGCGCTCTGGTATATCATCACCACCGAGAACTCAGCACTCTTGCTCGCTGCAGCGGGAGTCGCAGCGCTCCTTCCCACAGCGCTTCTTTCCCCTTTTGGCGGCGTTGTTGCTGATCGGTTTAATCGCAAGCACGTTATGATCGCTGCTGATGGCCTTGCGGGCGCTTTCTCCCTCGTACTTGCGCTGCTTATGCTAGTCGGACAGCTCTCCATCTGGCTCTTACTACTACTGCTGACCGTCCGCTCAGCTGCCCAAGCATTCCACGGAACCTCTTTGATGGCGCTCATGCCCGAGCTTGTTCCCGAACGGGACATGGTGCGCATCAATACGCTTGACCAAAGCCTCACGAGCGCTTCAGCCATCATCGGCCCTGTGCTTGGCATCGCGCTCTACTCAGCCCTTGGATTCGTTGCAGTACTGGTCATGGACGCGATCTGCGCTGCGATCGCTTGCGTGTGCTTGGCGTTCGCCAAACTGCCTTACGCGCAAGGACAAAGCACCTCTTCAGGAGGTGTTGGTAAGGATCTTGCGCATGGCTTCGTAATCCTGAATGACGAACCAGGCATCAAGCCCCTTCTGACGCTCGTAGTTGCCGGCATGCTGCTTTTCTTGCCCCTCGGAACACTCTCTCCGCTCATGACATACAACTGGTTCGGAGGTGATGGCTACGCCGCTTCCGGCGTTGAAGCTGCAGCGGGGATCGGCCTTTTGATCGGCTCGCTTTTCATGCTGATGTGGGGCGGCGGGAAGCGACTTGTTCCTGTCCTTGTTGCTGCTGGTGTTGCCATCGGTGCAGGATGTATTGCCGCAGGTCTTTTGCCACAATCAGGCTTCTTCGTCTTCGTGGGCATCATCGCATTCATCTTCGCAGCCACTGCAGTCTTCAACGCACCTATCCTGCCACTCATGCAGAAACGCATTCCGCAAGAGTCTTTTGGTCGTGTTATGGGCCTCTTCGGCTCTTTAACTGCCTTGGCATCGCCCGTCGGGTTGTTTATTGCAGGCCCTGCAGCCGACGCGCTTGGCGTCAATTGTTGGTTCGTGATATGCGGAGCGCTGCTATGCATTGCGATGGGTCTTTCGTTTCTTTCGCGATCCTTGCGCACGCTTGATGATCAGGATGTAAATGATCCCACTAACTTACAAACGTGAAGATTTCGCGCGAATGCTCAGCGACCTCGGTCTTTCCAGTAGGATTAAAACTACCAATGAGCAACTTCGCCTATGACATACAGCTCGGTTTTCTCGCATTTCCACTGGTCGCGCTCTTGCTGGCAATGCCCTATGCGCTCTATCAATACCGCCGCTTCGGTGCCATCTCGGTCTGGAAGACCTTCGTAGTTTTCACGTTCATCTTGTACTGCATGTGCGCAATATCGCTGGTCGTTTTTCCGTTGCCGAAGGATCCGAGCCATATCGTGGAGATAGCCCAAACTCCACAGCTTCAGCCATTCCATGTTCTTGAGCAAATTCGCGAAACGACCGATTTCGACCTTGCCGACCGTAGCACCTGGGGGCCAACACTCAAGGCACAGGCCGTATACGAAGCCATCTTCAATGTGATGCTAACGATGCCGCTCGGTGCCTATCTGTGCTATCTTTTCCGTTGTCGTTGGTGGCAAGCACTGCTCATCGGCTTCGCGACCACGCTTATGTTCGAAACCTCGCAACTGACTGCCCTCTTCGGGACTTATGATCACCCTTATCGCCTCTTCGATGTGGACGACCTGATCTTGAACACCACCGGCGCGATGCTTGGTTTCTGGCTGATGATCCCGCTTTCCTGGGCGCTGCCTAGCATGACCGAGGTGAATGAACAATCCCGCGAACGCGGCAGCAGTCGCGTTTCTCTCACGCGCCGTCTGATCGCCACCATCGTCGATCTTACGATCCTGCTTGCCGTATTCGCCATCGCCTGGATCATGCTCAGCCCGACTGATGCCCAGATTGCAAAAGCACTGGCTGTCGACCCTTCGCGCGCAGGTGCAAAGACACTCGCATTCCGTTTTATCGGTGGTCTGCTCGCTGACCCCATGAGCGCGCTTTTGATCGCGCTTGCCCTTGGCGCCATCTTGTTTGCCGTGATTCCTTTGGCCTCTAAAGGGCGCACGATCGGAAAAGCGCTGGTAGGAATCCACATTGTGAGAACCGATGGCAGTGATGCTCCAGCTTGGAGCTACTGGGTGCGCTACCTCGCTTCGGCGCTCTTCTTGCTTGTCCCTCTTGCTTTGGTCTTACTGGTCCCTGATGAAATAGAAGGCTCAAACAGTGGTATCCTCCTCCAGATCGTAGGGCTCATCATCATAGTATGGTTGCTCACCATCGTTGCACGCGTGATCGGGTCGTTTTCGGGCCATCCCTACGTATCGTTGAGCGAGATCATTTCAGGTACGCGGCTCGCGCCGTCGAAGCAAAGTGACGCCAACAAGATGTATGATGCAAGCCATGGCGGTGAAGAACAAGGTCGCGACCCACAAAGGGTAAGCCACGATGAACAACCTGGTAACACGGTTGCCTTTGCTGACCAGGCGAATCCGCAACTAACTAGACCGCGAAGCGAACAAATGCCTCAGACTGAAGACGACCATGGAAAACAGGCAGCGCTTGATAGTTTGCTCGCCGTGAATTACGACGAGCAGCATCCTGTTGATGACGCATCAGCCGATCGCGCACCAACGCAAATAATTCCGAGCACCAGGCAAGCAGCAAACCCCGCAATCGGCGCATCACCCCTTGCAGATCAAACACGACGCATCACCGACCCAAATGTTCAGCGTAAAATTCGCCGCGACCAGCGTCCTGACGCCGGCGGAACTCAGGTATTCAAAAAGCACTAGCAGCTCCCACGATCTGGCAACCGCTCCTTTACACCTTGTAAATCTCGCTATCTAATCGACCTAACACCGATAGAATTCACTCTAGGTATTGCACAGCCATTTATATGCCGTGCGAAGAGGGGAGGTATCATGTCAGTTAAAGTGCCTTTGTCAGTTGGCGACAAGCAGACGTTTACCAAGACCATCGCAGAATCAGATGTGTATCAGTTTGCAGGGATCACGGGCGACTTCAGCCCTTTCCATACCAACGAAGAGTATATGAAAAGCACTCAATACGGTACGCGTATCGCTCACGGCGTACTGACCTTCGCGCTCTCGAGCACGGCATCAACCCTCATTCATCAGCCTTACGACAATGAATGTCCTGTCGCGTCTTATGGCTACGACCATGTACGTTTTACAGGACCCGTCTATTTTGGCGACACGATAACCTGCAACTATGAAGTCATTTCTGTTGATGAAGAAACCGGCAAGACTATCGCAACGGTGGAGATCGTCAATCAGGATGGCAAAGTCGTCTGCGTCGCCGAACATATCCTCAAGTTTTTAGAGCTTCAGGATTAGAGTCCAAAAGAATCTTTGAACAAGTCTCAACCTAATGCGCCTGTTTTTGCTACACGGAGCACTTGAACAGCCTCCTCGATCCCGTTATTCGGCTGCTCTCGCAAAGCCATGCAATCAAGAAAATGCTCAAGTTCTCTGCGTTGAAAGTCATTCCTCTCTTCGCCAAATTCAATAACATCGCCCGCTCGCAATCGCTCAATTCGCGAAGCGATCAAATCGCACACATAAGTTTCCTCTGTAGTGAAGATCTCCAAACGGCGTAAAGGAGCACGACCAAAATAATCAACGTGAATCTCCGCTGTTTTACCATCAAAATCAGCGATATAAAGTGCGATATCGTTAGAGTCGATCTCCAAATCGGAGATCTTGCCGATAAACGACTCCACTGATGTAGGAAGCCCTAATAAAGAACACACATAATCTAATTCGTGAATCAGATCTATCTCGACGCCTCCGCCCATGTCGGCATGAGCGCTATAGGTCTGTCGATAATCAACACCAGGGCGCCAATCAGGCAAATAGCTCGAACTGACACAACGAAGAGCAATGATATTGTCATAAGGAATTCGCTCTCGAATCCATTGCATCACATTTGTGAAGCGAAGCGGACTAGCAACGTGAAAGAATTTTTCACCGCTTAAAAAAGGAGCGATATCCACGTTGAAATCATCGAATACCGGCTTCTCGACAAAGAAGAAATCCGAATGATCAAGAAGACTCAAAAGCGTGGGGTAATGGGCAGAGGTCGAATTCGTAACGAATACCGCATCGTAGCAGTCATCGACCATTTCAGGAGAAGAGAATACGTCCCTGATGCCCTCAGGTGCGTCTGAGGAGGTAAAGCGCAACAGATCGATCTCTAGTTCCACTCCTCTTTCTTTGCAAATACTACGAAGATTGGCCACATGACGACGCGCGATCGATCCGTAACCAGCAAAAAGAACCTTCATCGTTGTTCCAATCTGTCAATAAGGGAAAGAACTGCCCCGTCATCCTCAAGACTCCACTTCAAGGTCGATCCCGATTCTATCGCGTCGATGAAAGCAGCTAATTCTGCCCGATATGCGTCCTCGACAATGAAGCGAGCGTAGTCGCTTCTCTGATCCGCTCCTTCGCTTCCATACACATCAACCTTGACCATCTCGTGAGAATCAAGGTCGAGATACTGCACGCCTGTCGGAGATCCGTCCCATTCAACATAGCGGTCTTCACTGGTAAAGGAAAAATCTCGTACTGCTTTTCGACACACCACATCAATGAGAAGTGTCCCGATCGAACCATTCTCATGTTTTATCGTAACGGCAATCGCATCATCATATGAAATATCAAGATCGCTGATCTTTTGCGAGACATGACCTGTTTTTTCAATAGGTCCAAAAGTTTTGATCAGCCAAGGCAATTCGATCGCAAGCAACTCTCTTACACCGCTCGTTCTTTCATCGGCAACGAAAAAACTCTTATAACTTTCCCAAGGATGCCAATCGGGCAGATACTGCCCTACATG
>CABRGJ010000040.1 GCA_902470405.1 uncultured Eggerthella sp. | reverse complement strand
AGAGACGAGGACTACGGTACTGCATATCGCCATCGATGGAACATACTGCGGTTCGATCGAGGTCGAAGACATGATCAAGGAAGATTCTGTAGCCGCTATCGCACGCATCAAGGAACTCGGTATCCGTCATACGGTCATGCTGACAGGCGATCGCGAAGAGGTTGCAGATCGCATCGCAAAAGAGGCAGGGCTCGACGAATACCATGCAGGCCTGCTGCCCGAAGGTAAGATCGACTTCTTGCGGAGTTATTTAGATGAAGCACCCAAGGGTGAGAAGATCGCGTTCGTAGGTGATGGCATCAACGATGCACCCGCGCTCATTCGCTCCGATGTCGGCATCGCCATGGGTGCAATGGGGTCTGATGCAGCTATCGAAGCAGCCGATATCGTCTTTATGGACGATAAGCTCTCTCGCCTCGCTGATGGAATCGGCATCTCGCGCAAGACCATGCGCATCGTCTATCAGAATATCGTGTTTGCTCTTGGCGTAAAATTGCTCGTGCTTCTGATGGCTGCACTCGGTATCGCGAACATGTGGGAGGCGATCTTCGCTGACGTAGGCGTATCCGTCATCGCCATCCTCAATGCCATGCGTGCGCTCAAGGTAAAATAGCACACGTCCTCATGTATAAAACCGCATCGCACACGTCGAATGAAAATGCCCCTGCTCAATGAGCAGGGGCATTCATTTGCTCTGAAGGGGTCTTGTAAAAGAAGATCCTCTTTATCCTCGTGCGTGTTGAGCAGAATCAGGAAACTAAGCTGCGTCGCGCTGCTTATTCGGATCCTTCTTACCATCAGGACCGACATAGTACTGATTCTTATCGACCCAAGCATCAGTCACCATCGCTCCATTAGAGCCAACATAGCGATCTTCGATCCATTTGCTCACTTGCATAACACCAGATTCATCGAAGTAATACCACTTCTTGTCGATTTCTTTCCAGCCTGTGACCATCGCCCCCGACTCATTGAAGTAATACTTCGCATCCGTATCTTCAAGCCAGCCTGTCTGCATTGCGCCACTTTCGGTATTCAAGTAATACCAAACGTTCTTGAGATTGATCCAATCCGTCTGCATGGCACCAGACTTGTCGTAGTAATACCAGATGTTGTCTTCCTTGTTCCAGCCAGTCTTCATAGCGCCCGAATCGGTAAGGAAGTAGGTCTTCTTGTCAATGACATGCTTGCCCGTGAGCATCTTGCCATCTTCAGGATTCAGGTAATACCACTTGCCCTTCACCTTCTGCCAGCCTTTGGTCATAGCGCCAGATGCGCTGAAGTAGTACCACGTGTTATCGATCTTCTGCCAGCCGGTCTTCATCGCGCCAGAATCATCCGTGTAGTAGATCGCTTTTCCATCATTCACCCAGCCAACGCTCATCGCGCCGTCGGATGCAAGATAGTACCAAATATTCTTGAGCTTGATCCAGCCAGTGGTCATGGCACCAGATGCATCGTAGTAATACCAGATGCCCTCTTCCTTGTTCCAACCGGTCTTCATCGCGCCCGAATCGGTGAGGAAGTAAGTTTTATCTTTGATGACATGCTTACCCGTGAGCATCTTGCCGTCTTCAGGATTCAGGTAATACCACTTGCCCTTCACCTTCTGCCATCCCGTGGTCATGGCACCAGAGTTCTTGAAGTAATACCACGTACCGTCGACGAGCTCCCAGCCCGTCTGCATCCAGCCTTTCTCGTCAAAGAAATAGGTGCCCGAATCAAGCTTCAACCAACCAACGGCCCACTTGTCGTTACCATAGTCGTACCACCAGCCCTTAGCGCTGTGGACCCAGGTGCCTGTGGGTGGATTGACTGGCTCAGGATCTACATTAGGATCGTCGTCGCTTCCGCTACCAGAACCGTCGCCTGCATTATCGTCACCAGAGCCGGTGCCATCACCATCTCCCGTGTTGGTATCATCACCAGTGTTACCACCCTGTTCGGGATCCTTAGTGGTGGTCGTCTGGTCAGCGACAGAGCCTTCATGACCATCCTGTGCAAGCCACGCATCGATAGCAGTCGTGTCTTCAATACGATTGTTGTTGCAAGCCAAATAACGGAGTGTGGTGTTCTTGCTGATATCGAGTGCAGTTAGTTCGTTGTTTGCACAGTTAAGAGACACGAGAGCAGGAACACTTGCAAGATCGAGCTCAGAGAGCTTATTGTTAGCACATTCGAGATCGGTAAGCTTTGCACAACCCGTCATCTTGAGTTCGGTCAGCTGATTGCCACGACATGCAAGATTAGCAAGGTTGACGCACGGCGATACATCGAGCGCCGTGAGCGCATTCTCGTTAAGAACGAGTGCTTCGAGCGCTGTACAGCCGGCTAGATCGAGCGAAGTGAGCTTCGTGAATGAGCAAGTCAGATCAGTAAGCTTCGCACATCCTGCAACCTTAAGCCCTTCAAGATCGACACCTGAAGCCTGGAAGCTCTGGAGTGCTGTGCATGCGCTTACATCGACTGTTTTGATGGATCCGATATTCGTGCCCATTTTGACGCTGCGAATGGGTAGCACTTGGTCGGCAGCTGCCTCGATGCCAGATTCAGCGTCACTCTCCCCCGCATCTCCGCCATCTTCACCTTCGGTAGTATTGTCGCCTTCGTCAGGATCAGTAGGAGCGGGAGTTTCGGGTTCGGCCACACCAGGGATGGTGATGCTTGCTGGAACTTTCACATCCTGCACCGTTGCGCTGGTCATTCCGATAACATCCACGCAATTCGCTGCTTCATCGATGGCATAGGTATACGTAACACCATCGATCTCTACCGTAGAAGCTTCGGCAGCATATGCGAACGAGGATGGCGTGATGCAGGCGATAGCAGCAGCCACCAAGCACACCGTCGCGATGAACATGCTGATCTTGATCGAAAGCTTTACTGCAAGAGGATTCTTGCTCGCTGCGTCGGACGCAACACCCCCTCCCTGCATATCAGGTATAGAGAGAAAAGAATCATGTGACATTTCATACTCCTTATCTGGGTGTTGCAGAAAACATCATCTCTATCTTATCGAATAGAGCGCAAGATAACAAAGACGCCTGTCAGAAACCATCTTTTAACGAAAACAGGGGAGCTGATCGCTCCCCTGTCATCATCTCTCGTGAATGCTGTAGCAGCAAACCATACGATAGACCATGTGGCGTTTTTTGATCCATGAACGGATCTATTGCCTAGCGCGTCGCGCCTTTCACCCAAACGCCCTTGCCATCAACATAGTACTGCTCGTTATCGACCCACGCATTGGTAGCCATCACACCATCCTGGCCGACCCAGTACTTACCAGAGACCCATGCGTTGGTCTCCATCACGCCGGAACTCTTGAAGTGATACCACTTGCCATCGAGCTTCTTCCAACCGGTCTGCATCGCACCAGATCCATTGGAATAATAGCGCGCTCCCGCAACGTCATAGAAACCAGTCTGCATAATGCCGTTCGAAGGCGAGAGATAATACCACTTACCTTTCACTTTCTGCCAACCGGTCTTCATCGCGCCGGAACTCGTGTAATAGAACCATCCGCTCTCCTCTGCATTCCAACCAGTCTTCATAGCGCCTGATCCCGTAAGGTAATAGATCTTATTGTTGATCAGCTTCTTGCCAGTTTGCATGATGCCATCAGAGGCTAGGTAATACCATTTCCCCTTCACCTTCTGCCAACCGGTCTTCATAGCACCATCGGAGCCAAGGTAATACCACGTGTTCCCACTCTGGAACCAACCCGAATTCATATAGCCATCGGTCTTGAAGTGATATTGCTTTCCTTTGATGGTGACCCACTCATTCGCAGGCCAAGACTTGCTTTGAGCTGATGCGCTCGCGGCATCATACGAGAACCACCATTTGCCTTTGGTCTTTTTCCAAGTGCCTGTTACCTCAGGAGCATGCGGCTTTTCCTGGGGAACGACCGTGGTCGCACCCGCATCAGAAGCGATACCGGATTGATCGATATCATCTGAGCCACCAGACGAATTCGATGATCCACCATTGGAGCCAGAAGCAGGCGCTTGCGTGATCTGGAACGTGAATGTCCTCGTTCCTTTGTAATTACCAACACCAGTCACGACCGCAGTTGCGGTACCGACATCACGATTGTTGTGGTATTCGATCATGTAATCAATACCCTCTTTCAGCTGGCCATAGCTCTGCTGCAGAGTGCCATTGACGTACGTGAGACACTTGCCTGTGATAGTAACGGGCGGTTCGAGGAAATTGCCGGTGTAGGTACAATTCGCAGGAGCTCCCCACGTATAAGCGCTCGAATCGATATTGATCGGCTGAACGATGATGCGGAACTGCGCTGTATCGCCACCGTATGAAACAGTGATGGGTGTACTACCCTGCCCCGTGATGACGATGGTCGCTTTCGTATTGCTATCGAAACCCGCTGCAGCACCATACTTGACCTGCGCCACCATCTCGTTCGCAGAACGCCAAACAACATCGTTCGAGGGAGCACCCTGAACGCTCACATTGAACTGGCCATCGTCAACATCAACGCTCCAATTACCGGGGGCAATATTGCCGTTCGCATCAAGGATAACCATGGCGCCATCAGCAGCAACTGAGATCGACTCGTCCTCCCCTGATGCGGAAGTCGCTCCTTCTTCGTACGCGAACGCTGGCATCGAAACGCCGAATGCAAGCACGAACGCGAGTAAAAAAGATACAAGAATAGAGCGCATGTTCTTTACGTTCATCATGAACCTTTCTTCGCACGATACTAAAAAGCTCGCCCAGTGTAACAAACCAGACGAACAATATGAAGCGACCCTACGCGTTATGAACGAAAACAACATGCGAACATACGTTATTTTGTTGCAACAAGGATCCGATCGCGGTTGGTGAGATCTTGCACGATGCGCGCTTCCGAAAAATTGTGATCGAATGCGATCTTGCGCGCTTCTTTAAGCGATCCTTCGAAAAGCTCGACGGCAAGGGTACCACCTGGCCTTAAGAGCATGCAAGCATCGTCAATGAAACGACGAAAGAGATCGAGGCCATCCGCTCCTCCATCTAGTGCGAGACGAGGCTCAAATTCACTCACCTCGGCAGCAAGTTCATCGACGATATCCGAAGGGATGTAGGGCGGGTTCGAGACGATCACATCGAAAGCTCCAACGTTCTCGGAATTTGCAACAAGGACCGAAAGCAGATCGCTTTCTACCACATTGATACGATCCGCAACACCTTGGTTCTCTGCATTTCGTCTCGCAAGCTCGAGTGCACGAGGTTCGATATCGAGCGCAAGAACTTCCATCTGGGGATGCTCGGTCGCAAGCGCACACGCGATACAGCCTGATCCTGTACAAAGGTCGATCGCACGGATCGGCGCTGGTTCTGATGGTTCTGATCCTGCCTCATCAGCAAGGGTATCGTTCTTTTGATTTGCGCCGTGAAGACGCTTGTCGGCCTCACCAAGCTCAACAACAGGAATCTCTCTCGCAGAATCTTCGGCACTTACACTCTGCTCAAAACCGTCCGGCAGATCTTCGAATGCATGAGTACTGACCTGCTTCGGTGGCGGAAACAATGCAAGCACTTCGCTTACCAGCACCTCGGTCTCAGGACGCGGGATCAGCACTCCAGGAGCAACCTCCAGCACCATATGGCGAAAGGGCGCCGTACCACAGATCAACTGTAGCGGCTCACCCTGCCCACGGCGAACGACCCATGCGCGCATAGTGGTGCGTTCCTCTTCAGAAAGCGGTTTATCGAGGTTGGTATAGAGCTCAATACGCGAAAGGCCCATCGCCTCCCCCAGCAACCACTGAGCAGAAAGACGCGGGTTCGCATCGCCCTTATTGGCGAGATAGCCCACGCACCAGTCTAGAATTGCCTTAACAGTCCACGTCTGATCTTGTGGAGCCACGAACTAGACCGCACTCTCCAACTTCGCAGCACGATCTGCTGCCTGAAGCGCCGTGATAAGATCCTGCAGACCAGCACCACCCGAACCGAGCAATACACCATTGTATGTGCCGTTATAGCCAATGCGATGGTCGGTCACGCGATCCTGCGGACCATTGTAGGTGCGGATCTTCTCGGAACGATCGCCCGTACCGATCTGGCTACGACGTTCAGCGCCCTCGGCGGCTTGCTGGTCAGCCAGCATCTTCTCGTAAAGGCGTGCACGCAATACGCTCATCGCAGCGATCTTATTCTGGAGCTGGGATTTCTGATCTTGCGATTGCACGACCAAGCCGGTCGGCAAATGCGTGATACGCACTGCAGAGTCTGTGGTATTGACGCACTGACCACCCGGACCACCAGCGCGATAGACATCGATGCGCAGATCGTTCTGATTGATCTCAACCTCGACTTCGTCGGCCTCAGGAAGCACGGCCACAGTTGCCGTAGAAGTATGGATGCGACCTTGGCTTTCAGTCTTAGGTACGCGCTGCACACGGTGAACACCCGACTCGAACTTCATGATGGAATAAACACGGTCACCCAGCATCTTGAACGAGATCTCTTTGAAACCGCCTGCTTCAGAGGCATGCATATCCATGGTCTCGCACTTCCAACCCTGATCGGATGCGAAGCGCGTGTACATGTTATAAAGGTCGCCTGCGAAAATAGCGGCTTCATCGCCACCTGCACCTGCGCGAATCTCGACGATGATGTCCTTCTCGTCCGCTGGATCGGACGGAATGAGCATGAACTTGATATCCTCCTCAAGCTGCGGCAAGCGCGCTTCAATGGTGGAAATCTCTTCCTGTGCGAATTCCTTCATATCGGAATCGCCCAACATCTCCTTCGCAGCTGCAAGATCGTCGAGCAAGGAAAGGTACTCCTTGGCTGCGCGCGCCAATTCGCCTTGGTTCGCGTAGTCCTTCGCGAGTTTGTTGTACTCGGACTGGTTCGCGACGATGGCAGGATCGCCCATCTTCGCTTCAAGCTCACCATATGCTGCTACGATCTTCTCAAGCTTTTCGCGCATAATTCCCTCTATTGACTCGGTTCTGTTCGATAAAAAAGCAGGCCCGCCAGAAGGAGCCTGCTTCAAAGATTCTCGCGTACTGACAAATGAGAATCATATCATATTTCGACCTGGTAGCTATTCCGACAGGTACGCCACTGCCGCTTCCGCCGCAAGAGCGCCGTCTGCGGTGGCGGTAACCACCTGACGCAGTGGCGTGGTGCGCACATCGCCTGCGACATAGACACCCTTGAGCGACGTATGGCAATCGGCATGTGCCTTCACATATCCAT
>CABRGJ010000039.1 GCA_902470405.1 uncultured Eggerthella sp. | reverse complement strand
GAATACCCATGGTACGGGCTGTACGCTCTCTTCAGCGATCGCATGTTATCTAGCTGAGGGATGCGAATTGGTTGACGCGGTCAAACGTGCGAAATTCTATCTGACCCAGGCGCTTGCGCATGATCTTAAACTTGGCAATGGTCATGGTCCCGTGAACCATGTCTGGCATTTGGATACTGTCGTTCCTCAGAAAGGATAGACGGACTTTTTACAAGAGCGCTTACTCCGCGCTATGGATATGGCCTTGACCACTGCCGTTAGCAAGCCAACAACGCATGTTGTAAGCTCGATCGTATAAAAGAGATCTGGATTCAAGCGATATGAGCTCAAAACAAAGAAAGGGAGACGATGAACGAGCTTGATATAGAGACATGGATGGAAGATCTTACGAGATCTCTCGATCAGGCTTTCGGATCGCGACTCATCTTGGTGGGGTTACAAGGGAGTCGTGCTCGGGGTGAAGCGCGTGAAGGAAGCGACATTGATGCGGTGGTGGTGGTCGATGCATTGAGCGCAGATGATCTGGCATGCTACCAGGGCGTCATTGCCTCTTTGCCGCATGCTGAACTTGCTTGCGGTTTTATAGGCTCTCCTGAGGTGCTTGCTCATTGGCCACGTTATGACGTTTTCAATCTTATTGAAGACACGCGGGTGTTCTTCGGTTCGTTCGATTTCATGAATACTGCTTTTACCGCTGAAGACGCGTTGGATTCGGCAAAAGCTGGAGCTGCCGAGATCTATCATGTGCTCGTTCATGCATGTGTCTTTGAAGAGGAAAACCTTATCCCTCTTCTTGGAGCGTGTCTTAAGTCTTCATTCTTTGTGCTGCGTGCGCTTCAGTTTGCGAAAACTGGCGAATATCCAGCAAGCAGGGCGCGTATGCGCGAGCTTGCAGGAGAGCAGGAGCGCGATTTCCTTGATACTTACGAAACAGGGATCGAGAAGGACGCTGCCAAGGAACTTTCGAACCAACTGATCACTTGGTCTGAGGGCGTTTTAAAGAATAGCGCCGCTCAATAGGCGATCTTGCAAAATCAATCCTAAAGCGCGCGATAGTATTCGAGGGCAAAGGTGAGCAGGGCATCTCGGTCGAGTGGAAGGCGTTCTTCGATCACTTCTTCCAGCACTGCGCCCAGCGTCTGACCCACCAAAGGTCCTTCAGGAATACCAACCGCGATCAGGTCTTTGCCCGAGATTGGCAAGTCACGTAGTGAGAACACCTCATCTTCAGCGATCATCTCATCGAAGAGCGCCTCAAGTTCATTAGTAGTGGTTACGCGTCCATGGTATTCGGGAGCTTGTGCGAGCGAATCGGCACGCATGAGATCGCAAAGTGCATGGAAGAGATATTCTTTGCTCTCGAGCTTCGCATAGAGTCGACGGATCGCCTTTCGGGTGGGCGCAGGCCGCGCATCGTGGTAGCGAACAAGCAGCGCGAGATCGTGCATGAATGCGCGCGAGAAATGCAGTCGCTTCGCGATGTTGCGCAGATGCTTGACGCTCACTTTGGGGTGACCATACATGTGACCCACGCCATCTTCATCGATAAAAAACGTGTCAGGTTTTCCGACATCATGCAGAAGTCCCGCCCAACGTGAAAGCGGAGTAGCAGGCGAGTAGTGCACCACCCAGGCTGTGTGCTCGTAAACATCGTAGATGTGATATTTCGTCTTTTGGTCAAGCCCTTGCATCGCCTTGAGCTCGGGCAGCACCACATTCAAGATGGCAGTGTAGTCCATCAGAACAGGGAATACTGCCTCTCCGCACAAGAGCTTTGTTAGCTCGCTCTCGATGCGCTCGTTCGCAATCAGACGCAGGTCGTTGCGGTGAGCGATCGCTGCTTTTGTGGTTTGCGTGTCGAGTGCGAACCCGAGCTGAGAAGCGAAGCGCAGTGCGCGCAAGATGCGCAGCGCATCTTCAGAGAAGCGTTTTTCGGGAGCGCCTACGCAGCGGATCAGGCTAGCTTTCAGATCCTGCTGCCCGTGATAGGGATCAAGGATACCGCGTTCGGGATGAAACGCCATCGCATTGATCGTGAAATCTCGACGGGCCAGATCTTCTTCGATCGAGTTTGTGAAAGAGACTTTGGAAGGGCGACGGTGATCGAGATATTCGCCCTCGGTGCGAAACGTAGTGATCTCGAGCACCTGGTCGTTTGCAACAACGGTGAGCGTGCCATGCTTGGTGCCTGTTTCATGAACCGCAAATCCAGCGGCGAGGCATAGTTCCTTGGTCTTCTGCCAGGGTGCAGCACATGCGAGGTCGAAATCATGCAGAGGTCTTTTCAATAATAAGTCGCGCACGAAACCGCCGACCAACCAGGTTTCATATCCGGCGCACTCGAGCGTGTTGATCACCTCAAGAACGCTTTTTGGTACGACATCGCCCAGTTCGAACGAAGGCCGATCGATCGATCGGCCTTGTGGTTCAACAGAAGATGTGCGCGATATTTTGCGATCTTGTTCCATAGCTAAGCCCTTCACGAAAAGCTTAGCACACCTGCACGAGCTAGCGCCCTGTCCAGTGAGGTTTGCGCTTTTCCGCGAATGCGACCTCGCCTTCATGCGCATCGGCACTCGCGCGCGTGATCTTCTCGTATTCTTCGAGTGTCTCCCAGCCTTGCGAAGGATAGACAGGGCTCTGCCCGAACGTTTCCAAAACGGTCTTCTTGCTGTACTTGATCGAAAGCGGAGCACCGAGTGCGATCTTCTGTGCGAGCTCGACTGCTTTGTCGAGTACCTGATCTTCAGGTACGACGTAGTTCACAAGACCCCATTCGAGCGCTTTCTGTGCTGAGATCGGTTCGGCAACCAAGAGCAGTTCCATAGCGAATTTCGTCGGGATCTGCTGTGCGATACGAAGGAGCGTACCTCCACCAGCTGCCGTGAGTCCAACGCGTGGTTCGGGCAGGCCGAAGATGGAGTCCTCAGCTGCTACCGCCAAGTCGCAGGCAACGACGATCTCAACGCCTCCGCCTAGTGCTTTGCCGTGGACAGCAGCGATGAGCGGTTTTTCGAAGTAACGTTTGGTCATGGCCGCGAACCCCCATTTTTCGCGACCTTCAGGCATCTCCCAGGCATCATCAGCGAGCTCTTTTAGGTCGGAACCTGCGCAGAAGACATGCCCATTGTTGGTGAGCACGCATGCGCGCAGCTCGTCATTCTTGTCCCAATAATCGAGCGCATCGCTGAGCTCTTTGGTCATGAGATTGTTGATGGCATTGCATGCCTTGAGGCGGTTGAACGTGATGATGAAAACCCCGTCACGCTCTTCAGTCAGAATCGTTTCAAAATCCATGGATCCCCCTTATCCCTGCGATCTTCTTTTTAGTATAGAGCTAAATCAGTCTTGTGCGGGATCGTTGCCTGATTGAAGTTTTCGCGTTTTTTCGTCGAAGTATTAGTTTTAATAATGATGGCTGGCGTGAAATCGACAGCTCATCATCAGTTCCGTGTCCTCTTCGCGCTCTCTGTGCGTTTTCGTTAAGCTTGGAGGGTGTGCAGAATGATCCCATGCGTTCAGGAGGATATGGCATGCCAACGTTCAAGCAATTGATGAAGCTCGCTCAAGTTACCGTGAACGACAAGACATCGAGCAAACGCGCCAAGGAGATCGTCGCGATCATCAAGAAGGACCAGGTCCTGCATGGTATGGATCCGCAGAAGGCCGTGCGCTTCTTGGAGGATCTCGGTCCAACCTACGTAAAGATCGGTCAGCTGGCATCGAATCGCGCTGATCTACTTCCTGCAGCTTATTGTGCGGCGTTCGCAAATCTTCGCAGCAACGTCGATCCGCTCGATTTCGATACGGTTATCCAGTGTATCGAGGAGGATTATGGGCAGCCATGGAATATGGTGTTCGCCGAGATCGATGAAACACCACTCGGTTCGGCATCCATTGCGCAGGTGCATAAGGCGATGTTGCATGACGGGACCGTTGTTGCAGTGAAGGTGCGCAGGCCTGGCATCAAGGAAGAGATGGCTGAGGATCTCACGCTGTTGCGGCACTTGCTTACGCTCGCTGAATTCGGCAGCGTCGAGCACGAGGGTCTTATCGATTCGTTCGAAGGCTTGCTGACCGAGCTTGAGCGAACCACCGCGAGCGAGCTTGATTTCACGATCGAGCTTGGGAATCTCGTGCGATTTCGTCATGAACTCGAGCATAGCGAGGGGGTCACATGTCCACAGCCGTTCCCAGAGTATTCTTCGGAATCCATCCTCGTGATGGAATATGTTTCTGGCCCCGAGATCAATGATCATGCTGCGCTTCTTGCGGAAGGCAACGATCTTGACGAATTAGCGGATCGCCTGGCGCAGAACTATATCTCTCAGGTCATCGACGCGGGATTCTTCCACGCTGATCCGCATGAGGGCAACATCATCGTGCGCGATCGCGAGATCTACTGGATCGATCTGGGCATGACAGGTTCGCTCAACTCGTCGCAGCGAGCGCTCGTGAATCAGGCGTTCGCCGCTATAGCGGCAAAAGACCCCTATGAATTGAAGGAGGCTGCGCTCGGTCTCACCACTATGAAGGGGTCTGTGAACCAGGGGAGGCTCTTACAGCAGATGAGCGAATTGTTGAATTCGTATGGCAGCGCTGATCTGGAAGATATCAATATCGGTGAAGCGTTCATGGATATCATCGAGATCCTGCGTTCGCAGAACCTTTCCATCAATCCATCCTTTACCATGCTGGCGCGCGGTTTTCTGACCATAGAGGGCGTGGTCAGCGATTTGTCTCCAACCACCAATATCATCCGTATCGTTCAGGATCATGTACAGAACAAGACGCTGACCTTGGATGCGATGATGCAGAAGATGAAGGAGATGACCATCCAGACGGCTCATTCGGTCGACGCGAGCACAAAGATCCCTACGCAGGTCTCTCATACACTCGATATGCTCAACGAGGGCGAACTGCGGTTCGGAGCCGATATGGATGTGCCGAAAAGCGTTACTTCGACAGCCTATTCGCTCACGGGTTATTTAGCCTTCGCGCTCATATCAGCAGGTCTTTTCATCGGCTCGAGCATCGTCTGCACGACCGAGATGCAGCCTGAATTCTTAGGTGCGCCTCTGCTCGGGGTCATCGGGTACGTGAGCGCGTTCGTGCTGGGCGCGTATGTAATTTGGCAGATGTTTTCGGCACGACACAGGACGCGTAACGGCGAAGACATAAAGTAAAATCTTTCTTAGATATCTTACCGCCCTTCGAGAAAGGCCCGTTCATGCTCGATGAAATGCATATTGCAAATGTTGCCCTCATTCGCGATACGCTCTTTCAACCCTCATCAGGCATGACGGTCATAACGGGCGAGACCGGTTCGGGCAAGACAGCACTCTTGAATGCTCTCAAGCTCTTGGTGGGCGAACGCGCGAATGCGGGCATGATCCGTGAAGGTGCGGACGAATTGTGCGTCGAGGGGCGCTTCTTCCTTGATGCGGGCGATGTGATGGATGCTCAGGAGCGTTCGACCAACACGACAGGCGCAGCTCAGTTCTCCGAAGACGGTACGGTCGTGTGCCGTCGTGTGGGCCTCAATGGTCGTTCGCGCGTGACCATCGACGGGTCGCTTGCGGGCGTGAAGGATCTCGCAGCAGGCGCTGGTGCGAGCATCGATCTGTGTGGCCAGCACGAACACCAGCAGTTGCTGAATGCCTCTTACCAGCGTGTGCTCTTCGATCGTTGGGGCGCAGGCGAGATCGGGGCAGCGCTCGAGCGTTACCGTAGTGCTTTCGATGCCCGCGACATCGCGCAGGCGTTTGCAAGGTATGAGCGAGGCTGATGGTGTGGCGCTCGATCGCGCGCGCTTCGTAGTCGAGCAGATCGAAGCGGTCGATCCACAGCCAGGTGAATACGAAACGCTGCTCCAAGAGCTGCCTTTCTATGAGAATGCAGAGATGCTGCTTTCGGAGGCACGCTCAAGCTATTCGATGCTCACGGGAGAAAGTGGCATCGTCGAGCAGCTGGAGAGTGTGACAGCTTCACTTGATAAGATTTGCGCAGTGGATGACTCGCTCGCTGCACAGCAGAAGACGGCGCGCGAAGCGTTCTTTCAGATCGAGGATCTTGCCCATGAACTTGCCCGCTATCAAACGAGCATAGATTTTTCCGAAGATGAGCTCGAGGTTCGTCAGACGCGTCTTTCGGCTTTGCAAGGTATCATGCGCGGATATGGACCGACCATGGATGAGGTGTTCGCCACTTACGAAGAAGCAAAGCGCTTGATCGAGTCGTTTGATTCATGTGATGAATTGCTCGCGCACGCCAAACAGGCGTTAGCTGAGGCGGAAGACCGACTTATCGTCGCGGCGGATGAATTAGCGGCCGCCCGCCAAGCGGTCGCACCACGATTCGCGGCAACGGTCACGCAGCAGATGGCGCGTCTTGAGATGGGCAGTGCATCGCTCATGGTCGCGCTCGAAGACTTACCGCGTGAACACTGGACGAGATGGGGCCCTCAGAGCCTCGACTATCTGTTCGTACCGGGTTCGGGCCTTACGCCACAGAAGCTCTCCTCGATCGCATCGGGCGGCGAGATCAGTCGTGTCATGCTCGCACTGAAGGTGGTGCTCGGCAGCTGCGACGATGTCGACACGCTCGTCTTCGATGAGATCGACGCGGGTGTAGGCGGCAAGACAGCGCTTGCGCTCGCGTCCGTGTTGAAGGATCTTGCGAAGACGCATCAGGTCATCGTGGTCACGCACTTACCGCAGGTGGCTGTGGTGGGCGATGTTCATTACCTCGTCGAAAAGCATGAGGATCCCGAGTTGGTCACCGACATCCGTTTGCTCTCATCAAAGGATCGCGTTACGGAGATCGCGCGCATGCTCTCAGGGCATACCGACCAGACTTCGCTCGCTCACGCCCAAGAGCTGCTCGCGGCAGCTCGGTGAGGCAACGAGCGTGAAGAGGTTTCTACCTTCGGTCCGAAGTTGACGCATCATCGTTTCGAACGAGCTTTTGCAAATGAAAGCGAATCTCTTAGCTCCTTTGGCTCGATCTCGCTATGTCTGAAGACGGGCGCTGTTTACCCTTCCGTCGCATCGCGGAAGAAGGCGATCTCCTTGGCATAGCCAGGAAGTTCATTGGGGGTCTCGAGGATGCAGGGGAGTCCTTGTAGTGCAGGATGCTGCAACACGCTTACAAGCGCTTCGGCTCCAATCTCGCCTTCGCCGATCCTTGCATGGCGATCCTTATGTGCGCCGCATGGGTTTAGAGAATCGTTGATATGAAGCGCCCTCAAGTGTTCAAGTCCGATCATGCGGTCAAATTCGCCGAGGACGCCGTCAAGATCGTTCTTAATGTCGTACCCTGCATCCCAGATATGGCACGTATCAAGGCAAATACCTACTTTTTCAGGATGAACCATGCGCCCGCGAATCGCTGCGAGCTCTTCGAATGTGCTGCCGACCTCCGAGCCTTTGCCTGCCATGGTCTCGAGCAAGAGCGTGGTCGTT
>CABRGJ010000038.1 GCA_902470405.1 uncultured Eggerthella sp. | reverse complement strand
GACGATCGCCTGATGCCCCAAGCATACACCGAGCAGGGGTATGTCTCCGCTTAGCTTGCGCACTACTTCTTCACAGATGCCCGCATCCGCGGGGCGTCCTGGTCCGGGGGAGAGGATGATCGCTTCTGGATCGAGCGCTGTCAGTTCGGCTACGCTCATCGCATCGTTGCGGATCACGCTTACATCAGCTCGCAGTGCGCCGATGAGCTGATACAAATTGTAAGAAAAACTGTCGTAATTGTCTATAAGATAGATCATGCGATGCCTCCTTGTGATTCCTCGATCGCCTGCGTGACCGCACGTGCCTTGTTAGAACATTCGTCGAATTCGGCATCAGGATCCGAATCTGCTACGATGCCTGCGCCTGATTGCACGCACACCACGCCATTCTTCTTGTAGGCCAAACGGATCGCGATGCATAGATCAAGGCCGCCCGTGAAGTCGAGATACCCGATCGCACCGCCGTAGATGCCGCGGTTGTTGCCTTCCAATTCGCGGATGATCTCACAGGCGCGCAACTTCGGTGCGCCTGATAGGGTGCCTGCGGGCAAGATCGAATCGATCGCATCGAGCGCATCTTTATCGGTGGCGATGGTGCTCTGCACGGTCGATCCGATATGCATCACTTTCGAGAAGCGCAAGATCTCTTGGTATCTTTCAACCCGCACGCTGCCCAGTTCGCTGATGCGCCCAAGGTCGTTGCGACCCAGATCGACGAGCATATTGTGCTCTGCGAGTTCCTTTTCGTTTTTGCGCAGCTCTGCTTCGTTGGCGGCATCCTCTTCGGGGGTCGCACCGCGTGGGCGCGTTCCAGCGAGCGGATAGGTGAACAGCTCGCCCTTCTCAAGACGCACGAGCGTCTCGGGGCTCGATCCGACGATCTCAACATCATCGCTCGTGAAGTAGAACATATAAGGGGAGGGATTCTCGCAGCGCAGGATGCGATAGGCATCGAAGAGGCTTCCGGTCACCTTCGCGCGACGAGGATTAGAGAGCACGACCTGGAAGATGTCGCCTTCACGAATGTGACCTTTGGCGGCTTCTACCATCGCTGCATAGGCATCGCGTGTGAGCAGTGGCTCGAGCGGCTCTTGCAATCGCAGTGGCTCGAAGGCCGCTCGCGGGCCGTCGAGCAAAAGCGACTCGATAGTGGCAAGCTCCGCTTCGAGGGCTTCATAGGAGCTTGCCACATCATTCGCATCGACACCGCCGATGATGCAGATCTTCTGACGATAGGAATCGAAAGCGATCACATTCTCGAACAGCATCAGATCCATATCGAGGAAATCTTCGGGTTCGGTGCTCGTACGCAGCGTTGGCTCCGCGTATTTCAGATAATCGTAGGCAAAGTAACCGACCAGGCCACCAGTGAAAGGCGGCATGCCTTCTATCACTGCTGATTTATGTGCAGCGAGGATCTCGCGCAGCGTCTCAGCAGGATGTTCGACAGAGCGCTCGGTCGTCTCTTGGTGATCGGTCTCGACCTGCGTGCGAATGCGCATCGTGCCATTCGTGCAGGTTATCTCGATCGATGGTTTGAAACCGAGGAAGGTATAGCGCCCCCAGCGCTCATCAGGCTCTGCGCTTTCGAGCAAGAAGCAGTGGTGAGAGGCAGCACGGAGCTTCGCGATCGCTTGGATGGGGGTGAGCGAGTCGGCCATGATCTCGCGTCGTACGGGAATGCGACAAAAGTCACCCGCATCCGCAATGGCCTGAACTTCTTCAAGACTCGGCACCATATGCTCGTTCCTTTCTTTCCAGGGGAACGAAAAAGCCCGTCCCCAACAGTTTCCTGTCAAGGACGGGCTCTTGAAAGCTCGCGGTGCCACCTTGATTCGCAGACAAGTCTGCGCACTTTGCGAGATGCTATCACATCTCTGGCAACTGACGTATGCCCTGCACGTCGTATCCTACTGGGTGATCGTTCTGCGCTGCATGGTGCGACACACTCGATCGATCCGTTCGGTACGCCCTCCGCGGCCCATTTGGCGAACTGCTTACGATTCGGATCCCAGCTTCCCGAACTCTCTGTGCGCGCTCATTCGCTTTGACTTCCGCTTCAACGGTTTGATCGTCTGAATGAATGACGATGAAAGGGATTATTGCACAGCTTTGCTCACTTTACAACACTAAAGTCCGATGTTTTTCCAAATGGCAACACGGGCATCGCCGATCATGCACCCTTGGACCCTCCATCGAGAAAAGAGCATCACAGTGGCGCGCCAAGGCTTACTTCGGTCGCCAACGGATCAGACAGATGATGGCGATCACGCAGATGATCAGCGCGATGACGGGCATCCAGACGCTGAACATGGTGAGCGCTTCGATATTCGGGAACACTGTATCGATGAATTCGCTGTTCAGCGCTTCGTGGAAGTACTGGCTCGTCACAAGGTCGAGATAGTCGTCCCATACGCTGATGAGGCCGAAGAGCCCTAGGAGGGCGATCAGGAACAACACCACATTCTGCTTGCGATCGGCCTTCAGGACATGCTCCTGATAGTCGCGATCGAGGAAATGCGACAGATATGAGGCGAAATCCTTCATCTGTATGAGCGAGCGGTGGATGTTCCACTTCTCTTCGATCTTGGAATAGATCATCTCGTTATCCTGCTCGATACCGCGCTTGAATGTTTCGTTTTCGAAGCTTGCGTATTCGATGCTGTTGATGAGCGAGTTGAAGTATTGGATGCGCGAATTGGTCTTCGCGCTGCTATCGGTAAGGATGCCACGTTCGATCAGCTGCATCGCTTCGGTCATATGCCCGAGATAGCCCCACATCAGCATGCTATGGAACAGCGTGGGCATGAGCTGCATCTGGTAGCCGTGCGTGATATCGCTTGGGCCACCCAGCGCACCGATCGGTTCGCAATCGATCAACACGGTGTTGAACCTACCGCCGAATTGGAAGAGCTCGATATCGCGATACACGCCGTTCTCGCGTCGCTTCTTGCCAAAGAAATCGAGCACGTTGTCGCGTTTGCGTTCGGCACGGTTGGTTTCGCGCACGAGATTATTCTTCAGCTGCTTCGCATCCGACGTGCTGATGAAGAAGGACACATTGGTGCAGCTTTCGGGGAAGGTGAGCACTTCTTGCGCCTTGAACTTCTTCTTGACCCCGTAGAGCTTGCGGCACAGTTCGAGACCGTGCGCCATTGCGCTACGTTGGATCTTCTGCACCGAAGGGATGACCCGGTCGGTGTTGTCCGAGAGAGCGAACATGTCGCGAATGATGTTGTAGAGGTCATTGCGATGGCTGCGCAACCCCGGTGATGAGATGACCATGTCGTTGAGATGCGCGCTCGTGGTGGTGATGGTGAACTTATAGATGACCTGCCACTGGCGGAGACTGATCTCGTAGAACAACCATGCGTCCAGGTTAGAGATATCAAGATCGGTGCTGAGCTCTGAACCTTCAGCGTCTTCTTCTGCACTGTCTTCTTGATCGAGTGCGAGCTTTGGCGCACCTGCGCCCTTTCTCATCTGCGCGATAGTAGGCGCTGGATCGGTTGCCTCTCTTCCAAGCGCGCGCCTTCCCGCAGCTTGCTCGAGCGGACCGATCGCGGCTGCGAATTCGGTGGCGAAGGAAGGATCGCCTTCGTTGTTGGTCAATCTCATGCATGCGGAATTGTGATAGATGCACTCCATGCGCATGAAGTATGCGAGCCACTCGGGGTATTGCTTGTAACGCGTGCTGAGCGGCGCGTCCGAAAGGCTTGAGGTGAAGCTTAGGTTGAAGGGGTTGGTCCTCCAAGTCGGTTTGCTCGAGCGCGTGCTGGCCGGAAGCTTGAAGTCCATCTGTTGTACCAGATAGACATCGAGCGAGGCGAGCTCTGTCTTGTGTTCCTCCATGCAGGACCTCTTTCGTAGGGATCGATCGAGCGCCTACTACGCCAACTGCTCCTCGATCGTTTCTGCTAGGCGCTTGATGCCGTCTCGGATGGTCTCTTCGTCAGCATTCGTGAAGTTTAGGCGCAAAGTCGAGCGCGTGCCCGGTTCAGCATAGAATGGCGCGCCTGGCACGAATGCGACGTTTCGCTCAAGTGCAGCGTCGAACATCTTCATGCTATCGATGCCTTCGGGCAGCGTGACCCACAGGAACATGCCGCCTTCAGGGATGGTGAATTCGACATCGGCAGGGAAGAATTCTTTCATCGCCTCGACCATAGCGCTTGCCTGCGAGCGGTAGAGCTCGCGGATCTTGTCGAGATGGTCGTCCAGTTCGTTGTGCATCAGATAATCGTGGATAACGTACTGACCAAAGACGTTGGTGTGCAGGTCGGCAGCTTCTTTTGCGATCGAGATATTGTTCAGTAGTTCGTGATCCTTCGTGATCAGGTAGCCCATGCGAAAGCCTGGCGTGACGGTCTTCGAGAACGATCCCATCACCACGCCGTGCGGGTGGTTGGTCGCGCCGATGTAAGGCAGCGATTCGCCCTCGAAACGCAGCTCGCCGTACGGATCGTCTTCCACTACGACGATATTGCGGTTAGCAAGCGCTGCGCGTACTTGTTCGCGGTTCTCGGCGGTATAGGTGAGTCCGGTCGGGTTCTGGAAATTCGGGATGAGATAGATCATCTTCGCACCCGCATCCAGTGCTGCATTCAGCTCGTCGATGTTCAAGCCTTCGCTGGTGAGCTCGACACCGCGGAAAACGGGCTGCTGCAGTGCGAATGCTTGGATGGCGGCCAGGTAGGTGGGGTTTTCGACGATGACGCCGTCGCCCTTATCAAGCAGCACTTTGCCGAGCAGGTCGAGGATCTGCTGCGAGCCGGTGGTGATGAGCACATCTTCGGCCGTGTAGTCGGCGCCAAAGCGCTTGTTGTAGCGGCTGGCGACCCATTCACGTAGCTCCTCGATGCCTGCAGTGCCGGAATACTGGAAGGCGTTCGGTCCTTGTTCGGCAACCACGCGCTGCATGGATCTTAGCAGTTCATCTTGCGGGAAGGAGATCGGGTTCGGCAGGCCGCCTGCGAACGAGGTGACCTCGGGGTCGGATGCGGCTTTCAGGATGCTGCGGACGAACGAGGGAGGGGTCGATTTGATTCCATCAGAGAGTAGTGCATCGATCTCGCGCATGAGTGTTCCTTTCACGTTTGTTTCGTGCTCTTCATTATCCCCTATCTCTGTTCGATAATCGCCCCCTAATCAGAGAAAGACGCATATTCTTTATCGATTTGAAATAGAGGAGTTGGGATAGATCGCTTGACAGTGTATATAGGTGTGTATATAGTGTTCATATAGCGTATATACACTTAGCTCGCATCCAGGACGCTGGATAGCGGGCAACTCTTTCGTAGGAAGAGGGACTTTGGAACTATTCATATCGAATGCGAATGCATCTCCCATCTATGAGCAGATCGCTCAGCAGATCAAGAGCGCGATCCTGCAAGGTGATCTTGCTGAAGGCGCGATCTTGCCAAGCATCCGCTCGCTTGCGAATGACCTGCATGTCAGCGTGATCACCACCAAGCGCGCTTACGCCGAATTGGAGGCGGCTGGTCTTATCACTACGGTGCAGGGCAAAGGAACATTCGTTGCGGGTGGCAACCTCGAATTGCTCAAAGAAGAACGTCTCCGCTCCATAGAGGCGCAGCTTGTGCGGGCGATCGATGAGGCTCGTGATGCTGGTATCACAAGAGCAGACCTGCACGACATGATCGATCTGCTCATGGAGGATCGATGATGGCTGCCTGCAAATGGCAGAGAGATGTGGCGCAGAAGAGGACGAAAAGGTAGTGATTATGCAAGCACTTATCGATGCACAGGGCGTCACCAAGCATTATGAGGGTTTTGCTCTCGACGCTTTTGACATCACGGTTGCGCCCGATCGTGTGGTCGGGCTTATCGGATCGAACGGAGCAGGCAAGACGACTTTGCTCAAATCGATCCTTGGAATGGTTTCGCTCGATGGTGGAGCGATCAGTTTGCTGGGGAGCGATCCTCAGGCAAATGCAGCAGAAAGCGCCGCGGCCAAGCAAGATATCGGGGTCGTGCTCGATACGTGCGCGTTCCCGGTGTCCATGAAGGTGAGCGATGTTCGCACGCTTGGACGAGCGGCATATGCTCGATGGGACGATGTGCGCTTCGATCAGCTTTGTATCGAATTCGATCTTACAGCGAAAAAGTCAGTGAAGGATCTTTCACGCGGCATGGGTATGAAGCTCACGCTCGCGTTCGCGCTTGCGCATCATCCTAAGCTGCTCATCCTCGACGAAGTGACCGCGGGACTCGATCCGATCGCGCGTGATGAAGTGCTCGAGATCTTGCGGAGCTTCATGGAAGAAGAGGGGCATGCCATCTTGATATCGTCTCATATCACGACCGACCTCGAGAAGATCGCTGACGAGATCGTTTGCATCGATGAGGGTGCGATGGTCTTCGCGCTCCCTAAAGAGACGATCTGCGATGAGGCAGGGATCGCGCACTGTCGCACGAGCGAACTTGAAGCGATCGCATCGAGTGAATATGGCATAGCACGGAGCGCTGCGGATACGAGCGGATCGAATGCCGTTTGTGCTACGGCATCACCAGATGCCACGCCTCTGAAGTTCCTCCCGCGCGGGCTTGCGACCGACCTGCTCGTTCCTGATCGCGTCGCCTTTGCGCGCGCCTTCCCGGACATCGAGGTCGAGCGCGTATCGATCGAAGACTATATGACCTTGACCTTAAAAGGAGAGACCCTATGAGAGCAATGATCTTCTCTGACCTTGTCACCTCGAAGAACTCGATTCCTGCGCTTTTCGGCATGACGGCATTCGTGAGCCTGTTCATCGCCGTCATCACCGAGACTTTGGTCGTAGCTGTTGCTTGTATGGCAGCGATGGTGCCCTTCATGTACCTCTTCAGCATCTCTGCTTATGACGAGCAGAACGGCTGGGAGCGCTTTCGGTTGACCTTGCCCATCAGCAAGAAGCAAGTTGCCTATGGCCGGTACGCGAGCATGTTCATCATCACGATCTGCACGCTTGTCGCGAGCGTCTTGCTCGGGTGCGTGCTCGGACTGGTCGCTGAAGTGCTTCCAGAAGGAAGCGTTCCCTCAGGGCTTGCGCTTTCTGAGTTCGGGATAGCAACGATCGTTGGTGTTGCGGTATTCACGCAGCTCATCATATTGACAGCAGCGATATTCACCTTGCCGCTCATCATGCGTTTCGGTATGACGAGGGGTTCGCGTATCGTCCCTATCGTGCTCGTGCTCGCGCTGAGCACGTTTGCCGCGCTCTTCAGCAATTCGCTCGATGCGAGCACCATCGCGCGGTTCTTCAGCGATGAAGGTATGCTTGCGCTCCTCATTGGGCTGGCGTGCGTTATCGTCTTGCTGCTCTATGTTGCGAGCGCAGTTCTTTCAGCGTGGCTCTATGAACGACGTGAGCTGTGATCCCTAGACCTGACTGACAAGACTATCGGTCTCGCGTGCGATGCGCATCTCTTCGTCGGTGGTGACGACGCAGATCTTGATGGGACTGTCGTCGATCGAGATGATGCGGTTCACGCCGATCTGGCCAGT
>CABRGJ010000037.1 GCA_902470405.1 uncultured Eggerthella sp. | reverse complement strand
GTGGGCTGGCGTTGGTCCGCACGATCCTTACAAGACCGACGAGTACAAGCGTCTCCTTGAGGCTGTACGTGACGGTTATCTGATCGGTATGACCATCAATGAAGAGGTTACCGTCGATATGCAGGCTGCACCTGCTGCTGACGTAACCAAGTAAACGGGGATCCCCCCCAGGTCGAGAGACTGAAAATCATATGATCTTAAGCGGGTGATGTTGGAGCTTCACCCGCTGAAAGATAAAAGTTAGGTTCAAAAGGAAAGATTTCCTGAAGGAGGAAAAACATGCTAGATTATAGCTACTCTGATGAGCAGAAGCTGCTGCGTGAGAACATCCGCAAATGGGGCAAGGAGCATCTCCCCGAGGAGAAGATCGCTGAGGCTTATACCAACCGTGGTATCGACTCTGCTATTGCAAAGTCCTGGGTTGACGAAGGCTTCGGTAAGCTCGGTATTCCTGCTGAGTACGGCGGAACCCCTTGCGATCATGTCACCATGGCTATCGCTATCGAAGAGCTTTGCCACATCGGTGGTAACATCCCTATGGCTCCAAACCTGTTGATCATGTTTGACGTTTGCGAGTTCGGTACCGAAGAGCAGATCAAGTATGCTGTCGACTTCTACTATGAGAACGGCTACCCTCCTTACTGCCTCGCTATTTCCGAGCCTGAAGCAGGTTCTGCAAACATCTACATGACCACCACTGCTAAGAAGCTTGGCGATGGTAACGTTGAGATCAACGGTACCAAGACCTGGGTTACCTTTGCAGAGCATGCAAATGGCTTCATCGTAGTTTGCAAGGACGAGGATCCTTCTCCTGAGAACAAGTCCATGTCCATGTACCTCGTTGACAAGGACACCCCTGGTGTTGTTCTCGAGCCGCTCAACAAGATCGGCATGCAGATCAACCCCTTCGCGATGGTTCACTTCAACAACGTCATCGTTCCTGAGTCTGCTCTCCTCGGTGAGCAGGGCAAGGGCTTCCTCCAGCTCATGAAGAACTTCGAGTGGGAGCGCTGCGTTCTCTTGGCAGAACTCCTTGGTGAAGCTCAGGCTGCTATGGACGATGCTTGCGCTTGGACCAACGAGCGTCAGCAGTTCGGCGTCGGCATCAAGACCTTCCAGCTCGTTCAGGAGCACATCGTCGAGATGCAGATCGCTCTGACCAACACCCGTAACTTCCTGTATCGTACCTGCTGGAAGCTCGACAACGGCATTCCGGTCAACAACGACGCAGCTATGCTGAAGCGCTATGGTGCACCTGCTCTTACCGACGTTTGCTCCCGTGCTCTCCAGCTCATGGGTGGCCTTGGCTACACCGACGCTACTCGCGTTTCTCGCCTCATGCTCGACTGCCGTGGCTTCCAGATCGGTGGCGGTACCGTCGAGATCATGGTCCACATCGCTGGCCGTGGCATCCTCAAAGAGTATGCAAAGGGCAACCAGGACGAACTGTAAGCCTTTTAGCTCTTACATTAGGGATATCCAGAGAGGGAAGGGGCAACTCTTCCCTCTTGTTTTTTCTCGGTAAGGCTCGGAAAGGGTCATTTATTCTCATGCTCGAATCAGCATCAATTTCTATGGTGCTGCATTCTATTCTTGCTTTCATGCACCCGAATGCATCTTTCCAAGTTTTACTGCTCTTCTCATTCTGCGTTGCAACGTTACGAAATACTGTTGGGAGATAAATGAACGTTCTTGTTTGTTTCAAGTCGGTCTACGATGACGTCGCTATCCGAACGAACCCAGATAAAACGCTTGATTATCAGGCTGTGCCCCATGTCGTTTCTCTCTATGACCTCAATGCGATCGAAGTGGCAGCTCGGTTCGTAGAGGCCGATCCTGAAGATCGCACCTTGATCGCGCTTACGGTGGGCGATACCAAGATTCACGATACGACCATGCGAAAGAATGTAGCAGCCCGTGGAGCGAGCGAAGTTTATCTTGTCATGGATGATGCGCTCGAAGATGCGGAGACCTATCAGACTGCATGCACGGTTGCGGCCGCGATCGAAAAGATCGGTAATATTGACTTGATCATCTGCGGCGATGGATCTGCGGATGTGTATGCACATCAAATGGGCATCCAGCTGGGTGAGATCATGGGCATTCCTAACGTGAATGCTGTGATCGATTTCGAGGCAGCAGGAGACATCATCAAGGTGACGCGTGAGCTTGATGATGAGATCGAACATATCGAAGTAAAGACACCGGCAGTGCTCTCGGTGCTCTCAGACATGGCTCAACCTCGTATTTGTCAGGTGAAGGACATCATGACCGCAGGCAGAAAGCCTGTTCATGAGCTTTCCCTCTCTGATCTGGACTTTGAGCTTCCTCCGGCAAATTACGACATCATCGAGACGAAGGTTCCTGAGCCTACACCGCGCAAGATGGTGTTCTTTGAAGCGAGCGATGAGGATGTCGAGCGTTTTATCGAGCAGGTCCATACCTATTTGACCACCGAGGGGGCGTAGCTATGAAGATCTTCGTTATCGCAGAGCGGGAACAGCCGGTAGTTGAGTTATGCGCTGGCGCTCGTCAATTCGCAGACGAGGTCGATCTGGTCGCACTTCCAACCACGAGCGTGGCTCCTGGTGTGGCCGATACGGTCTTTCGCCTTGAAGTGCCCGAAGGGCGCATGCTCGAGGATGCTGCGGTCTCGCTCGCTGATCTGATCGAGAAGGAAAAGCCGGCAGCGGTGCTCGCACAATCCTCACGTCGCATTCAGCTCTTGCTCGGTCGTGTGGCTGCACGAGTAGGCGGAAGTGTTATTGCAAATGTGACTGATATGTCAAGCGCGAAGGATTCGACCACGATGTACTTTGGTGGCTTGGCAAATCGTAAGTATAAAGGACATGACGATTCGACTTCGTTCTACTTCATTCGTCCTGCAACATTTCCCGATGCGGAACCGAGTGGCGAAAATAACGAGGTCAAGGTGCCTTTTATTGCGCCGTCCTATGAAGTGAGCCGCATTGACGTGGGGCCTCGTACGAAGGGCGATGTTGATTTGCCAAGTGCTAAGCGCATCGTGAGTGTTGGGCGCGGCATCAAGGAAGAGAAGGATCTCGAGATGGTACGCGAGCTTTGCAAGCTCATCGATGCTGAGCTTGGCTGTTCCCGTTCAATCTACGAAGCTGAAAGCTGGCTTCCAAAAGAAGCGCTCGTTGGTATTTCAGGGAGCACCGTTGTGCCTGACCTGTATCTGACGCTTGGCATATCAGGACAAGCTCAGCATATGGTCGCCTGCGATGGGGCAACTACCATCATGTGTGTGAACACTGACCCTTATGCGCTCATATTCGAGCATTCTGATTATGGCAGCAAGGCTGATCTTTATACGGTCGTGCCGCGTATGATCGAGTATTTCAAAGCACATCCCCTCAAGTAGAGAAGGAGTTCCGATGTATCAGTTGCAAGAAGAGGAACGCATGATCCTCTCCATGGTCGACAGTGTCTGTACCGACATCATCGCTGATCGCGCTGCGGAGATCGATGAACAAGATGAGTTCCCGCAAGATATCTATGATGTACTTGCCGAGCAGGGAATCTTTGGCCTTGCGATGCCTGAAGCTCAGGGCGGCTTTGCGGTGAGCGTGAACTGCTGGGCGCAATGTATCGCACGCCTTGCAGAAGAATCGCCTGCCGTAGCGCTCATGCTCTTCGTCGCAGCTATCGGTTCTGATGCCATCATGACCTTCGGTACGGAAGACCAGAAGAATATCTATCTGCCTGATATCATCTCAGGCGATAAGAAGATCAGTTTCGCGCTTACCGAGCCGAATGCGGGTTCCGATGTATGGTCGCTCACAACAAGCGCGAAGGCTACCGATGATGGTTATGTCATCAGCGGGAATAAGATGTTCATTTCCAATGCAGCGGTTGCAGATTATTTCTGCGTGTTCGCGCAAGTCGAAACGGATGGCGAAAAGAAGCCGACGGTCTTCATTGTCGATGCTCATGACGAGCGCATCGTGATCAGCGCACACGAGCAGAAGCTCGGCCTTCATGGTTCGCCGACCTGTCCCGTCTTCTTTGATAAGGTCGAGGTGACGGCTGATCAGGTGATTGGCGAGATTGGACAGGGCGACAAGATCGCCTTTCATGCGCTCAACCGAGGCCGTATCGCTATTGCAGCAACCGCGCTTGGTATCACGCGCGCAAGTTTGAAGGCATCAGCGACATATGCGAATGGGCGTAAGCAGTTTGGGCAGCCTATCATCGACTTTGAAGGCGTCTCTTTCATGCTCTCCGATATGCGTATCGCCGGGATCGCTTCAGAGGGGATGATCGACGATGCGATCGATGCGTTCGTGAATGATGCGCGTGATGTGAAAGAACGTGTCGCAGCAGCAAAAGTCTATTGTACGGAAGCTGCTCAGACGGCAGCGACAAATGCTGTTCAGGTCCATGGCGGCTATGGCTTCTGCAAGGAGTATCCTGTCGAACGCTACTATCGCGACGCAAAAGCGTTCACCATCATTGGTGGCACGAATCAGATCCAGCGTCGCATCGTCGCTGACGAAGTGAAGAAGCGCTATACGCTGTAATTCTTTGAGAAGGAGTACACAAGTGAAGATAGCAGTTTGCGTGAAGCAGACCATCGATACCGAAGCGGTCATCACGCTTGATGCGGATGGACGCGTGGTCACCGAAGGCGCTGCGCTCATTATCGATCCATATGCTGAATTTGCGGTCGAAAAAGCTGTTCAGCTAAAAGAGGCTCACGGTGGAGAAGTGGTTATCGTTACCGTTGGAACGCAGGATGATGTACCAGCGATCCGTCATGCGCTCTCTATGGGTGCCGATCGTGCGATTCTGGTCGAAGATGCTTCGATCGATGTGACCAACCCGCTTGCAAAAGCGCGTGTGCTCTCCTCAGTACTCTTGGAGGAAGAGCCCGACCTTATCATGGGTGGTTACAAGTCGGGGGATACCAGCCAAGCGCAGACATTGCCGCGTGTTGCAACTATCATGGGATTGCCGCAGGTCGGTTGGGTAACAGGCGTTGAGATCGAAGGCTCGATAGCTTTGGTCGATCATGAACTTGATGATGGTATCGAACAAATCTCAGTAGCTCTTCCTGCGCTCTTTACAGCGCAGCAGGGATTAGCTGAGCCACGTTATCCTACGGTGCGTGACATCATGCAGTCGAAGAAGAAGCCGATCGATACGAAGGATTTGGCCGCTCTCGGCATCGATGCTTCGCAGGTAGGACCTGAAAGTGCACAAGTTCGTGTTATCTCTTATGCGCTCAAGCCAGAGCGCGCGGGCGGTCGAATCGTTGAAGGTGATACTTGTGATGCGGTCGCTGAAACGGCGAGCTTATTAGCAAATGAAGCGAAAGTGCTCTAGGTCGGGAGGAACTATGGCAAGCATTTGGGTATTTGCAGAGTATAAGGAAGGCGTCGTCAGCAAGGTTACCTTCGAGGCATTGAGCGAAGCCCGTCGTCTCGCCGATATGCATGGCGAACATGTGAGCGCGATCGTATTTGGCAGTCAGGTCGATGATGCATCGTTGGCGCAGCTTGGGCATTATGGCGCTGATCAGGTATTGGTTGTCGACGATCCTGCGCTTGCGGAGTATACGGTCGATGCGTATGCGGCAGCGCTCGCTAGTTTGATCGAGATGCATCATCCTGGTCTTATCATGTTTGTCGCATCAAGCACAGGACAAGACATTGCTCCTGTTGTCGCGCAGCGTCAGAATGCAGGTCTTATCTCTGAGATCGTGGCAGTGGAAGACGAGGATGACCAGCTCGTTTATGTCCGTGCGCCTTATTCGGGAAAGATCCTTGAGAAGTGCGTATTCGCAGATGATGATAGCCTTAATATCGTCACGCTTCGTCCGAAGGCGTTTGCGATCGCAGAGCCCGATGAGACGCGTAGCGCCACTATCGTACGTGAGGCTCCAGGCGCATTCGGCGATATTCGCCAGATCGTGAAGGATGTTGTGCGCGTTGCTTCCGATCGCGTCGATTTGCGTGATGCGGAATTCATCGTGTCGGGAGGCCGTGGCGTCAAGGGCCCCGAAGGTTTCGCTGTACTTGCCGAGCTTGCTGATGAGCTTGGGGCTGCAGTGGGTGCTTCACGTGTTGCAGTCGAACAAGGCTGGATCGATAAGCAATATCAAGTGGGGCAGACTGGCAAGATCGTTGCGCCTCAACTTTATATCGCTTGTGGAATTTCGGGTTCTATTCAGCATCAAGCTGGCATGGGTCAGTCGCAATGCATCGTCGCGATCAACAATGATCCTGAAGCGGATATCTTCCGCATCGCAGATTATGGGATCGTGGCCGACTTGTTCGAAGCGGTCCCGCTTATGGTTGAAGAAGTCAAGAAGCTAAAAGCATAGAAAGGCCCCCATGCAAGACGCAACACGCGAACTATACTGGAACATTCCGAGCCACTGGTTCATGTACGTGCTGTTCATCGGCGTAGTGGCCTGCTTTGCGCTCTTCTTCTATCGCCGCTATCGCCTTTGGAAACTAGGCGCGCCCGAAGATCTTTCCGATCACAAGGCCGAACGCTTTTTCGGTGCTTTCAAGGAGGTCTTCACGCAGAAACGTGTGGTGAGGAAAAAATCTTCGGGTATCATGCACCTCTTCATCTTCTGGGGCATGCTCTTTTGTCTGATCGCTACTACGCTCGTTGCGTTACAAGATCATCTCGGTATTCCGATCTTGTATGGCGATTTCTATCTTTACTTCATCTCGCTCGGTATCGATCTTGCGGGCTTTGTCTGCGCGATCGGTGTTGTTGCCGCGCTGATTCGTCGTGCCTCAAAGGTCAACAAGAGCCTCGAGACGAATCGTGCAGATATCATATGGCTTGTTCTCTTGCTGGTCATCTTGATCAGCGGATTTGCGACTGAAGGATTGCGCATCGTGGGCACGAATGACCCGTGGGCGATCTGGTCGCCGATCGGATATCTTTTTGCGCTCGTGTTCTCGGGGATGGATGCGCAAGCGCTCTCGCTCACGCATCAGATCATCTGGTGGAGTCATTTGGTGCTCGCTTTCGCATTCTTGGCATTCTTCACCTATAGCAAGATGGCACACGTGCTGTTCATCCCAGGAAACTACTATTTTCGCTCTCTTAAGCCGGCGGGCACGCTCGAGCCGATTGACTTCGAGGATGAAGAGCTCGAGACCATGGGTGTTCGAACGCTTGAAGAATACACCTGGAAGGATCTGCTCGATGCGCAAGCATGCATCAAATGCGGCCGTTGTCAGGAGAACTGCCCCGCATATCTGAGCGGCAAGGAGCTCTCACCGATGCATTTCATCCAGGGCATTGCTGAGCAGAATGTCAAGCGTGGCAAGATCTTGTTGGGCGTTCCCGAGAAAGATCGCACCGAAGAGCAGGCGGTTTTCTTGGACGAGGGCGTGGTCGGTACGGTCATCTCGGGAGATGCACTCTGGCAATGCACGACTTGTCGCGCCTGTTCCGAAGAATGTCCAGCACGTATTGTGCATCCAGAGAAGGATATCAAGGCACGCACCTATCAGGTGTGCATGGAAAGTGCGTTCCCGCCTGAAGCGCAGCAGACTTTCCGCAATCTTGAAACCAATGGCAATCCATGGGGCATCGGTTGGCAAAAACGTATCGATTGGACGGAGGGCCTTGATGTTCCCAC
>CABRGJ010000036.1 GCA_902470405.1 uncultured Eggerthella sp. | reverse complement strand
TCGCGTATGGGGCGCGATGATGGCCGAGGCGCAGCCAACATTCCAATACGCGATCTGGTGCATGCTCGTGCCGATGGCGGCGCTGTTTGTGACCGTGGTCGTTTTCAATCTTTTAGGCGATACATTGCGCGATGCGCTCGATGTGCGTACGCATGAAGTCGAAAAGCGCTCGCCAATCAGGCGCTTGTTCGGCTTTGGAGAGCAAAGACGAATCAGGGAGGAAATAGGATGAGACGAGGGAAGATTGATTTGAAAGGAAGCAGGATGAAGAGAGGGAACGTGAACCTAGAAGAGGGCAGAATGAGAAGAGCCGATCAAGGCCCGACTTGCACGAAGGTAGGCACCCCGATCAAGACGCTGCTCGCGGTGCTCATCGCTTCGATGCTAGCGCTCTGCGCGCTTTGCGCAAGCGGGTGTTCGTCTGGAAAATCGGATGCCGCCAAAGAGCTGAAAGCGGGATCGACGACGTATTTCTTCGCTGAGAGCATGGACCCTGCCTCCGATTGGAACAGTTGGTATCTTTCCTACTACGGCATCGTTGAGAACCTCTTCCGCGTGAGCGACGACTTAACGCCTGAACCCTGGCTTGCCGAGTCTGCTATCAGCTCTGATGGCAAGACATGGACCGTGAAGATCAAGGATGGTATCACGTTCTCGAACGGCGAAGCGGTCGATGCAGCGGCAGTGAAGGCGGCATGGGAGCGCACCTATGCAGAGAACAGCCGAGGTGCTGAGACGCTTGCGATCGAGAGCATCGCTGCTGAGGGTCAAACGCTTACGATAGTCACCGAAGAGCCCGTTGCCAATTTCGAGAACGCGTTGTGCGATCCGCTGCTGTGCATCTATTACGTGGGCGATGGTGTGGATTATGCTAGCGATACGCCCGCAACCGGCCCTTACAAGAAGGTCGATTTCGTGGCAGAAGACCATATCACCATGGAACCCAATACCACGTATTGGGACGGCACACCGAAGCTCGATCGCGTCACGTTGACCTCGTTCACCGACGACAACACGCTCACCATGGCCATGCAGAATGGCGAGATCGATGCGATCGCGATGCCTTCAGCGTCAGCTCGCGCAACGCTCGTTGGCGATGAATACCAGACGTTCACGCGCACCACTTCGCGCGCTGATTTCATCCGAATGAACATGACCCATCCGCTCATCCAGAACGAAGCGATCCGCACCGCTATCGCCCTGTGCATCGACCGTCAGAACTATGCGGAGGTGATCTGTCAGGACTCTGCGGTGCCGAGCTGGGGAGTCTACAGTGAAACGCTGCCATTCGGTGGCACGCAAGGCCTGGATGTCAAAGTGAATGAATTCAGCGTTGACGAGGCGAAACGTGTGCTCGATGAGGCTGGCATCGTGGATGCGGACGGCGATGGCGTGCGCGAGCTTGATGGCACGGCGGTCGCGCTCGACCTCTACACGTGCACGAATTACGAACGCTTCGTTCAAGAGGCAGACGACCTGCGATCGAATCTTGCTGAAGCGGGCATCAAGCTCGATATCGTTCCGACCGACTATTTCTTGGAAGACGCCGAGACCTTTGCAGCCGATGATCCTGATATGTGCTTCGACTCTTGTGCGATGGCGCCTACCGGAAACCAGGCCTATTTCGCGAACATCCAGTTCGCCACGAATGGCTCGAGCAATTTCGGGAAGTATTCAAACGCAGAGGTGGATGCTCTGCTCGCTACGCTGAACAAGACACTCGATCAGGCTCAGCGCAACCAGCTTGCGCGCCAGATCGCGCAACAGGTGCTCGATGACACCTCGTTCATCTTCTTCGCAAATCCTGATGCCTGCGTGATCGCACGCCAAGGTGTCACAGGACTCGATGCTGCTCCATCGGAGTATTACTTCGTCACGGTCGATGCGGATATCGAGTAGTGTCGAGCGATCGGTCGGCCACGCTGGTGGACATGGCCTCTAAAGAGCTGGCGAGTGGCATGAGGGATGCAGGAAACAAAGGACACGTGACGAACGCGCAGAACATACTTACCGTACGCGACCTGGTCGTTTCATATCAGGGCGTTGCTGCCGTGCAAGGTGTTTCGCTCGAGGTGGGCGCAGGTGAGATCGTTGGGATCGTGGGCGAGAGCGGCTCGGGCAAGAGCACGCTTTTGCGCTCGATCGCTCACTTGCTTGCGCCCACCGCGCGTATCGAGAAAGGTTCGATCGCCTTTGCGGGACACGATATCACGCGCGTTCATGCGCGAGAGATGCGCAGCTTGCGGGGGAGCTCGATCTCCTATCTTTTCCAGAATGCCGAGCGCTCCTTTGACCCGTTGTTCACCATCGGCGCCCAGTTCGACGAAGTGATGCGCGCGCATGGATATTTCCTTCGCTCCGAACGCACGGTAATGCGCGATCGTCAGCTTGCTGCTCTTGCTCGTATGGGGTTTGCCGATCCCGATCGGGTGCTGGCATCTTACCCGTTCGAGCTTTCGGGGGGAATGTGCCAGCGTGTCGCTCTTGCTTTCGCGCTTGCGGGCTCCCCTCAGCTCCTGTTGGCCGACGAGCCGACCAGCTCGCTCGATGGTGAGGCGCAAGCACGCGTGGTCGATCTTCTCAGTACCTTGAACGTGCAAGACGGTCTTGCGATCCTGGTAGTGAGCCACGACATCGACCTGGTCGCGCGCTTCGCTCGTCGCATCATCGTCATGCACGAGGGACGCATCGTGGAGACGGGGCCGAGCGCACAGATCATGAACGACCCGCAAGATCCTTACACGCAAGCGCTCATCGCAGCGATCCCGCGGATGAGCGGAGAGGTGCACATCGAGTCGTTGGGAGGTGCACATGCTTCTCGAGCTTAAGAACATCACGAAGTTCTTTCCTGGACATGAAGCGCCGGTGCTCGATCAGGTGTCTTTCGCGCTCGATAAAGGGGAGCGTGTCGGTATCATCGGACCGAGCGGGAGCGGCAAATCGACGCTCGCGCGCATCATCGCGCGCCTTGAGAGAGCAGATGCGGGCAGTGTTATGTTCAACGGTGCGACCTTGCGATTCGGCTACGAAGAGCCGGAGAGCGCGATTTCGAACGTGGTCTCCTCGCGCTTATCTCGAGCTCATCGCAGGTCTCCTCGATCGTTTCGACCTTCGCGGGGTGATCGGGAGCGCATTCATACGGCATGGCTCGATATGCAGATGGTCTTCCAGAATCCTGAAGCATCGTTTTCCGATCACTTTTCCATCGGGAGAGCGGTTTGGGAAGGGGCGGCGTATCACCCCGCATTCGCTCAAGCGAGCAAAGAGGAGCGCGAAGAAAAGGTTGCGCGCACGCTCGAGGTCGTAGGGCTCGAGCGAACGTTCGCGACCAAGCGTATCTTCGAGCTTTCAGGTGGCGAGGCACAACGCGCTTCCATCGCGCGGGCGATCATCGGCGAACCGAAGCTGATCATCTGCGATGAGGCTACGAGTGCGCTCGATGTGACCGTCCAAGCGCGCATCATGGATCTGCTCAAGCACCTCTACAGCGATCACGGCATGGCGATCCTGTTCATCAGCCACGATCTGGCGCTGGTGCAAGATTTTTGCGATCGCATCTACTCGCTCTGAGTTCCCTGTCCGCCCGTGTGCTCGCTTTTGAGGCCGCTTGGTGCATCGAAGCGTCGTGATCGCGAGGAAAGCGGGGAGTATTGGTACAATGCAATATCGTTCAAGACAAAACGAGAGAGCGCCTTTGGGGCGCTCTTTGTGCGGGCGCTCCAAGCGCCGCCGAAGAAGACCAATGAAAGGCCATCATGTCCACAAAAGCCCTCGACCAAGAAACATCGACCAAGAAACCTCGTGAGCATTTCGCCTCGCGCCTCGGCTTCATCCTTATCAGTGCAGGTTGCGCGATCGGATTGGGCAATGTCTGGCGTTTTCCTTACATCGCCGGTGAATACGGCGGCGCGGCATTCATCCTGCTCTATCTCCTTTTCCTGGTCATCTTAGGTCTGCCTGTCATGGTCATGGAGTTCGCGATCGGGCGTGCGAGTCAGCGTAGCTGCGCACAAGCCTTCCAGCGCCTGCAGCCATCAGGTCGTTGGAACTGGTTTGGCTGGTGGTCGTATATCGGCTGCATGATCTTGATGATGTTCTACACCGTCGTGTGCGGTTGGATGCTCGCCTATACTGCGAAGATGGCCACAGGCGCATTCGTGGGTCAGGATGTAGAAGGTGTAGCGAATGTTTTCGGCGCGCTGTTGGCAAGCCCCACAGAACTGATCGCATGGATGCTCGTCGTCATCGTGATCGGTTTTCTCGTGTGTAGCCTTGGTTTGCAGAAGGGTGTTGAGCGCGTCACGAAAGTGATGATGGTGTGCTTGCTTGCGGTTATGGTCGCCTTGGTCGTTCGTTCGGTCACGTTGCCTGGTGCGCTCGAGGGCCTTGAGTTCTATCTGGTACCCGATTTCGGCAAGATGTTCGATGGCGGCATAGGGCACTTCGGCGAAGTGGTATATGCCGCTATGGGTCAGGCGTTCTTCACGCTCTCGCTCGGCATCGGTGCGATGGAGATCTTTGGCAGCCGCATCGGCAACGAACACGCGCTCACGGGCGAGGCGCTGCGCATCTGTGGACTCGATACTGCAGTCGCCATCGTTGCGGGCCTCATCATCTTCCCAGCATGCTTCGCATTCGCGGTCGCTCCTGATCAGGGGCCCGCGCTCGTGTTCGTCACGCTGCCTAATGTTTTCGAGCAGATGCCTCTTGGTCAGTTGTGGGGCACGCTCTTCTTCGTGTTCATGAGCTTCGCTGCGCTCTCGACCATCATCGCAGTGTTCGAATGCCTCATTTCGTTCACAATGGAGAAGTGGAATATCTCGCGTACTAAGGCGATCAAGCGTACTGCGCTTCTGGTGACCGTGCTCAGTTTGCCCTGTGCGCTTGGATTCAGCGTCTGGTCGGGCGTTACGATCCCTGGCATCGGTGATATCCAGTCCATCGAGGACTTCATCGTATCGAACAACATGTTGCCTTTGGGCAGCTTGCTCTACGTGATCTTCTGCGTGACGCGCGGCGGCTGGGGCTGGGATAACTTCCTCAAGGCCGCCGACACGGGCGAGGGCGTGAAGTTCCCACGTTGGTCTCGCTATTGGCTCACCTTTGGTGTGCCGATCTTGATCGGTATCATCTTCGTGATGGGGTATGTGCCCAAGATAGCGCTGTGGCTAGGGCTCGCCTAGGAGCCTTAAGAAACGCACCTCGGCTGCTTCAAGGCGAAGCAGTGCGGTGATATGCGTGCGCGTTGCAGCTCGGTCAAGCTTAAGCCCAACAAGCGAAGAGAACGTTTTGTCGCGCCGCCAACAGAGGCAGTCCTGTTCGCTTGCTTGATCGTAGCGCCAGAGGCAGATGCCCTCTTCGTTTACCTCAGCGCTTTCGTTGCTGTTTTCACCACCACTTGTTCTTGTGTATACCGCTCCTGATATGGGCGCGTGAGAGGCAAGCTCTATAAAATGGAGATCATCAGGATCCGGGGTGCCCGCCCTGACGAGAACATCCTCATTCTCAAAGCGAAGAACGATCGGCGTCGAGCCCACCCATCGTTCCTCATCGCAATTCCAAACGCGAAGGACATCGGCAAGGTAGTCTTTAGGCTGCTGTTTTTCTTCATTCATCTTCACCTAGCAATCTTCGTTTCGGTCTTTAGCTTGCCCTAAGCCTACCTCTGGATAAAGAGCGCATCTGTACCATTGATCGGACAGGTATCCTCATCAGCGAGCCTAAGATAGAAACAAACGATCGCACGCCTTGCGTTGTCCTATAATCGGGACGAGGAAACCCCTAGGAAGCGCCCACGCGCGATCTTTTGCAAGAAGGAAGAGGCGAGCACATATGGCCAACAATCCGAAAGCAAAGCTCAAAACGCTCTACGTGATGCGGATCTTGCAAGAAGAGACGGATGCCGAACACGGTCTTTCTTTGCGCGAGATCATCGAACGCTTAGAGGCTTACGGTATTCCGGCAGAGCGCAAGGGGCTCTATCGGGATATCGAGACGCTGCGTGAATTCGGCCTCGATATCAAGACCTATCAGCGCAACCCGGTCGAATACGCCATCGATCATCGTGATTTTTCCCTTGCTGAGTTGATGCTCTTGGTCGATGCGGTCGAGTCGTGTAAGTTCCTTACCGCCAGACAGTCGCGTCAGCTCACCACTAATCTAAAGTTGCTCGCTAGTGATGCCCAGCGCGCACTGCTCGATCGCCGTATTCATGTATCAGGGCGTATCGCGTCCAAGAACGAGAGCGTTTTCGGCAACATCGACCTGCTCCATGAGGCTTTGCGCAAACGCGTGAAGGTCGCATTCAAATACTATAGATACGATGTCGATGGCACGAGGGTGGCCACGCGCAATGGGGCGAAGCACATGGTCACACCTGTGGGCATCGCGTTTGCCGAGGGGTATTACTACCTCAGCGCCTGGAGCGATGAACATGATGCGATGAGCGAATTTCGCATCGATCGCAACAGCTGATCGCATGGGAGGGCTGACGCTTTCATCGGAGCCCGCCGTAAAGAACGCCGAGATCCTGCATCATACCTATGAGGGCAGCGAGTATGAGATGTTCGGCCGTTTCGGTGGAGAGCCCCTCACGGTTACGCTTCTGGTCGATGCGGGCAAGATCGAGATCATCATGGATCGCTTCGGTAACTCGGTCGAGATCTATCCGCACGATGCCGATCATGCAAAGGCTGTCGTCAAAGTTTGCAAATCAGAGCAATTCTTCGGCTGGATCGCAGGGCTTGGTGGAACCGTACGCATCGAGGCCCCAAAAGCCTTGAAGCGCGAATACGAAGACTATCTCCGTAGTTTGATCGAGGATCGATCGATCCGGGTAACTGCTCGTTGACACTTTGATGCTCGGAAAGTAGCAAAGCAGTTCTCCTTTCAAAAGAACAGGAACCTCTTGTTAGCATCTCATTGAGGTCAACAGTGTGTGCCGCGCACAAGATCGACCTCGTGAAAGAATGCTCCGCAACGAGGTTAGGAACGTGACATGGCATCTCCAGAGACAAAAGGTATCAAACGTGGTCCCGTTATCTTGTTGACGACGATCATCGTTATTGCAACGCTGGTATGCTCGTTCGCTCTTTCCGGTATCGAACCAGCAGTCGCAGAAAATGACAGTATGAAAGGCAACGGCTGAGCAGATACAGGATGATGCAACAGCTGAAGTCGCCGCAGACGCCGAAGAGGTCGTTGCTGAAGGCGTTGAAGAAGCTGAAAGTACCGTTGTGGCAGATCAGGCGACTCCAGCCGACAATTGCAAAGTTACGATCAAATACTATGAGATAGTTAACTACGAAGACCCCGATGTTGAGGTCGATAGCACGGGTCGACGCCTTCTTGGTACGCGCGTGCTTGATAATATGCATGAGGGCGATACGCTGAATGCTTGGAATTACGTGCTGAATCTCCCGGGTCATTTCTTCTTCGACGGGTGGCCTCAGAATCTGGTCGTTTCGACTGACCCATCACAGAATGTCATCGAGCTCATGTATGTGAAGCTGTGGGATTCTGAATACACGGTCAATTATTATGTGATGACAGGTGCCGATCTTGCTGCAGACAATTGGCACGATGCGCTTGCGCCCGATGATGTCGAGTTCATCAAGATAGCTTCGGAGACCTTCGATGATCAGCGTTTCGATGCGCTCATCAAGGGCGATGCATATGAGTATATGATCGATGGCTTGTACGTGATCGATACCTATCCTGCTGAGATACATCTAGGCACCGTCCCCGACA
>CABRGJ010000035.1 GCA_902470405.1 uncultured Eggerthella sp. | reverse complement strand
GAATAGCCATGCGCCGCGGAGCAAGCGCACAGCAGAGGTGGCCGAGCGGGCGCATGTACAGCGCGGCGCGGCAAGATGCGCCGCAGAACTGTCGCATTCTCTCGCGATATTCACATCGTGCGCATTTTGCAGTCTAAATCTCATTTTTTGCATAAAATTTGCGGCTGTATGCACACCGAAACAGCCTCACGAAAATCTGACCTGCGCTTTTACGTGTTTTAGGTAACGAGCGCATGCCGAAATGCTCCATATCGGGCCCGAAATGTATGATTTTGTGCATACAACCGTAAATTTCTTGCAAAAATCAGGAATCAGGCTGCAAAACAGCTCGATCAAGCCTCAAAACCAGAGCAGATTGCAGGAAAACCAGAGCAGCTCGCAAACAGCCAAATCGCAGCGAAAGAAAAGGATGCGTAGGTATGCACAGGGTTATGCAGCAGTTTCTTGCGTGTTCAAACTTAGCATTAACAAATAAAAGACTGTAGGAATATAATGCGAAGTTGAGGCAATAAGAAGTCGAGACGATAAAGAGCAGAAAGAGAGCGGAGCAATGTGCGAGATTTGCGATGGAACCCAAGAACTTACTCAGAGCATGGAGGAGTCTGGAAATACTTATGTCCTCGTTCGGGCGAGTAACGACAATGGGGTAATGGAAACGTATTTTATAGTAGAAGAATACGATTACCAAGACAATCTTCGTATACAGACTTTTACTCCTGATTTCAAGTATTGCCCCTGTTGCGGCGCTATTTTGTAAGCGTGAACCCCTTATTGTCCAGCGTCATCTACGTGAATCTTTCCTCGAAGCGCAATTTGCGCGAGAAGTATTAGGGGCTGTTGAGTAGCGGTGCGACAGCTATAGCGTTGCGTATCTGGTGCGTCTCGCTTCAAATCCGCGCCGCAAAAAAGGAGGTCAACTATGGAATTCAGCGAACTCGTTAAGAAGCGCTATTCGTGCAAGAGCTACGACGGTCGTCCCATCAGCGATGACGAGCTTGCCGTGATCCTGGAGGCAGGCCGTCAGGCACCGACCGCGAAGAACCTGCAGGAGCAGCGCATTTACGTGGCGCGCAGCGAAGAGGCGCTGCAGAAGATCGACGCGCTCACGCCCTGTCGTTTCAACGCCTCAACGGTGTTGATCGTTGCATTCGACACCACGCGCACATTCACCTACCCTGGCGGCCAGCGCGATTCGGGCGTGGAGGACGCATCCATCGTCGCGACGCACATGATGCTCGCCGCGGCCAGCATCGGTGTCGACAGCTGCTGGGTCAACCTCTTTGATCCCGCCGAAGCCGCCGATCTGCTCGGTCTGCCCGAGAATGAGGAAGTGCTCATGCTGCTCGATCTGGGCTACGCCGCCGAAGGCGCTGGTCCGCTGCCCAATCACGGCAACCGCAAGCCCCTCACAGAGACGGTCACATACCTGTAGGTCATCTTCGTTTCGACTCGTTTTACAAAAAACCTAATGCGAAAGGACTGCGTGATATAATGCAGGGAATTCATTAGCTCGGATGAGCTCATGGTTGCCTACCTTGCAACCAGGCACAATGCTCCGAGCTTGTCACCCGATCAGGGAGGGCCTCCTATGGAGAACGTCAAGCCAACCGATCAGATCCTGCCCAAGGGCCAAAGCGTCTGGAAGAACAAGACCCGCACGCGCATCATCGCGATCTGCGCTGCGGTCGCGATCGTTGTCATCGCGCTCGTGTGCTTCGTGAACGTCAATTCCCAGCGCATCGTCGAACAGAACACGCAATACCTCGAGACGTCGAGCGGCCAGACCGCGCGTCGTGTGAACGACACGTTCAAGACCTCGCTCGAAGGCGTGCAGACTGCTGCTGCTGTCTACGAACAAACACTCGAAGAATCCCAGCTCAACCCTGAAGAAGCTGTCGGCATGCTCAATGCCTCGCAGTTCGACAATACTTTCTTCATCGATCGTTCGGGCACTGCTTACAACGGAGACGGATCGACCGCTTCGGCGCTTGATCGCGAGTATTATCAAGAAGGCATCCAGGGCAAGAGCGGCATGTGCTTCGTCGACAGCGCCATCTTCGATGGCCAGAACGCCGTCATCTTCTTCTGTCCTGTCATCTTGCATGGCGAGATCGTCGGCATCATGGCATCGGTGCTGCATGAAGATTCTCTTACGGAGCTTTTGACCACCGAGTTCTACGATCAATCGACGCCAACCTATCTTTGCAAGCCCGATGGGGCCATCATCGCGCAAGCAGGGTCGGTCAAGCCCGATGCGAACACCATTGCTGAGGTCTTCGCCGCACGTGGCATCGGATCGGACCAGATCGCTACGCTCGATGAAGAGATCGCTCAGATGATCACCACTAACTTCACCTACAACACTCCTGAAGGCACGGGCAACACCTTCATCACCAAGCTTCCCGATTTCGATTGGATGCTCGTTCGTGCATTCCCTGCCTCTATCACCAATAGCATGGTCGAGAACGCGACCTTGGCTGGCTTCGTTCTTGTTGGCGGCGTTCTTGTTGCTGCTGCGCTCATCATCGTGGTCTTGGTCATGCAATCTCGTCGCGAGAACAAAGAACTGTTGCTCGAGCGTCAAGAGGCGACACGCATCATCGATGCTTCAACGAACCTCTTCAGCAGCTTGTTCACGGTCGACCTGGTAAGTGGCACTTACGAATTCCTTAAGAACGACAATCATCAGAACACGTTGCCGCCCAAGGGTAAGAGTGCCGATCTACGTGCGCATTTCGATGCGATCGTCGATAAGGACCTTGTTACCGTCGAGGACCGCATCGAGCTCGATGCAGTCTCGATCAAGCGTGCGCTTCATCCAAGAGGAATGGCGCACGACAGATCACGATGGCCAGCGTTGGTTCCAGGCCTCCATCCTCTGTCTTACGCGTGACGAGTCGGATGATCCTACCAGCGTGTTGGTGACTATTCAGGATGTGACCGATGCCAAGGCAGCAGAACTCGCTTCCCGTAATGCGCTCGAGGATGCATTCAAAGCTGCCGAGCACGCCTCGCAAGCTAAGAGCGACTTCCTCAACTCCATGTCGCATGATATCCGCACGCCGATGAACTCTATCATGGGTCTTACTGCTATTGCAGGCATGCATGTCAACGATCCAGAGCGGGTACGTGAATGCCTGAGCAACATCACTTCGGCGAGCCGTCATCTGCTCGGGCTCATCAACGAGGTGCTCGATATGGCCAAGATCGAATCGGGCTCCATCGGCCTTTCTGATGAACCATTCGATCTGCCTGAATCGATCGAGAACCTCATCACCATGATGAATCCACAGATCGCAGCCAAGCATCAAGAGCTCAAGGTCGATCTGGTCGACATCAAGCACGAGCATGTCATCGGTGATCCGACGCGCCTGCAGCAGGTGTTCGTGAACATCATGGGCAACTCCATCAAGTTCACGCCTGAAGGCGGGCATATTGGTTTGCGCATCTCCGAGTTGCCGAGCAATATCCCAGGCAGCGGTTGCTACGAGTTCGTGTTCACCGACACCGGTTGCGGCATGAGCAAAGAATTCATGAAGACCGTCTTCGATCCTTTCACGCGTGCCAACGATTCACGCACCACTAAGATCGAGGGCACTGGTCTTGGCATGGCGATCGTGAAGAGCGTGGTCACCCTTATGAACGGCACGATCGACGTCGATTCGGTCGAGGGTGAGGGCACTACTTTCACGGTCGTGGTTCACTTGAAGCTGCGCGATGGCGCCGAGGAGGATCTGTCCGAGTTGAAAGACATTCGCGTGCTCGTGGTCGACGATGACCACATCGCGTGCGAAGGTGCATGCTTGCTGCTCGACGAGATCGGCATGAAGAGCGAGTTCGCGCTCTCGGGCAAAGAGGGCATTGAGCGGGTTCAAAAAGCGCTCGATGCAGGCGATCCGTTCCACGCGATCATTCTCGACTGGCGTATGCCCGAGATGAGCGGTCTTGAGGCGGCGAAGCGCATTCGTGATATCACCGCCGATAATGTGCCCATCATCATCCTTTCAGCATACGACTGGTCCATGATCGAGCAGGAAGCGCGCCAGGTCGGCGTAGATGCCTTCATCTCGAAGCCGCTCTTCCGTTCGCGTTTGGTGCAGGTCATGAAGGAGTTGCTCACGGGGGAGACGAAGACGCTGCTCGACGAGAAAGCGATGCTCGAGGATCTTACGTATACCGATAAGCGTGTCTTGCTCACAGAGGATAATGTCATGGCCTCCGAGATCGCCAAAGAGCTCATCGGCATGACAGGTGCTACGGTCGAACATGCAGAGAATGGCAAACTTGCGGTCGAGATGCTGCTCGCGCACGAGCCGGACTACTACAATATCGTGCTCATGGATATCCAGATGCCGATCATGAATGGCTATCAAGCTGCGGAAACGATTCGTGGTCACGCAGACGAACGTCCCGATCTGGGCGAGATCCCCATCGTGGCGCTCACAGCTGATGCGTTCGCCGAAGATATTCGACACGCACGCAGCGTGGGCATGAACGACCACATGTCAAAGCCACTCGAGATCGAGAATCTGGTTCGCATGCTGCAAAAGTGGATCCGTTAATCGGGCGTCCCTTTACTGCGCGAGCTGCTCATTGATCGCATCAGCAAGGTCTTGCATACGGCTCTTCAGATAAGGGCCAGGGCATTCGGTCGCCCCGTCGAACATGCCGTGATAGGTAAGGTTGCCCGAGGCATCGCCTGTGAAATCGATCTTCTCGATACTGTTGCGCTTGCAAATATCCACGCACAATGCGACGAGCTTATCGAAGGCCTTATCGCTCACGTGCCAGTTGTCACCGACGACATCGTTAGCGACCTCGATCGTCACAGCGGCATTGTCGTTCTCGCGATTCCTGCTCGCCCATGAACGGTTCGCTTCTTCAACATAGAGCGCCACGTTTCCGTATGAGTCGATGCCATAGTTCGCAGATGCCTGTACATCGCGCCTCAAAAAGCGTGCGCCCACATCCTCAAGCGTCGGATCAGCCGCCATATGATGGATCGTGATCTTCGATATCTGTTGATCGCGCGGAAAATCCGCGCTCGGAGTCAGGCATACGTAGTCGATCAGAGGGCTATTCTGCTCGATCACCTGCTGCTTCTCGGCTCCTTCGAGCGGATAGCCGACATAGTCAGGCATCTTCTCTTTGCCGAACATCCATGACGTGAAGACCGCGATGGCGATCGCGAGTGCGCCTATCAAGAGCACGGCAACCAGCACGCGATCGCGCGTTTTCTTCGCGCCCGCCGTACCCGAAGTACCTGCCGTACCCGGCAGCGTGCTCGCATTCGAAGCACCAGTTGTACTCGATGTGCTCGTTTGATCCTTGGTCAAATCATCTGCCATGAGAGCCCCTTTTTCGCCGAATCTTCACGGTCGTTTTGTCGTCTGTGCTGCCACGTTGAACGCGCGCTCATTTAGAACAGTGCAAGATACATCCAGAGAATGACAAAATGCAGTATCGCGAGGGCGGCGAACAACACCTTAGTAGCGATCTTCGAGAGCGCTTTTGCTGGCGATTCCGATCCTCCTGCCGTCAGGATGAACGTGCCCACTACGCCCACATAGAAGAAGCCTGTGTCAGTGAGCATGTGTGCCAGCATCGCCGCGTCTTCACCGTGTTGTGCCTGCTTATAGCGCTTGATGAACACGCGCACTGTGATGACGATGAGCGCGATCATAGCAATGAGGCCGAACTCGACACCAACGTGGATGTAGGCGTTATGGATGTGATTCGTGTTGAAGTACATATCCGAGTCGATCAGGTTGTATCCACGCCATTGCATCGGGCCGAGGCCCACGATCGGGTCTACCAGCAGATAGCTGATGCCGTTTTGCATCATGGCAAGACGCTCGCCGAACGTGGCCAGCGCGCTCGGACGCATGAAGATGAAGAGCGGGATGCAGAGCAGCGCAACCACCGAAAGCGCGATCGCCATCTTCGTGTTATTCGCAAGAAACGCAGTGAAGCGCTTCCAGAGGAGCACCATCACCACCAAGTACACCAAGATAACCGTGCAGAGGATCGGTGCCTCAGCGCGTTCAGCTGCCATATACATGAGAACGCCCATGGCGACAGAAAGCAGCATCTTGGGTAGCAGCTTTGCGACATAGAGCGCGCCTTCCTTCGCGGAATGCTCGCTGCGCCCGTATGAGAAGCCAAGTACCACAAGACCGATCAGCAGCGCGGCGATGCTGCCCATGGAAAGCGTCACACCAAGCGCGAGCAGGATGACAGGCTCAAGACGCTCGACGAATCGGAAGAGGCGCGAGTCCATCTTCGCCATACGGCAGCTTTGCAGCGCGAACCAGCTCAAGACCAGGAATATGCCCAGGCTGTTCGGGCTTCCGATCACGAAATCGAGGCGCGTCGGGCTGGTCATGAATGCGAGCACGACAAATGCGACGATACCGATGGCTGCTGCAAGAGCCGCCCAGAGCACAGCGAGCAATCGTAGCAGGTTCGCTTCGCCGATGCGAAGACAGCAGGATGCGGCATAGAGCGTGATGAAGACAAGATGCAACGTGCCGTATCCAAAGAGGATCGAGCCATAGGCGACATAGGATGACACCATATTCATGCCTACATAAGCAACGAGCGGCAGGAAGATCCACCAGTCGATGCGCACCTCCTTGCGAAACAGGCATGCGATGCAGATCGCGATACCGATGAGCGATATGTACATCCTCGTACCGATGCCAATGAGGGTGAGCACCACAAGCGCGGCGAACAAGACGATCACGAGCGCAGAGAGCGAGCGCTCGGTATCCTTGCCAGATGTGGGAGTCTTCTTGCTGGCGTTGAACCTCAGTTTGCCAGAGCGATGTTCTTTGAGGGATTCGGCGACGATCTCAGCCATGAATGCGGATCCTATCGGTCGGCTCGAGGGTTGAGTCGTTCCTCGAGCGGGTCGTTCAGTCTGACAATTATAGCCCTAATCGCCAAGGTTTTTTCGATCGGTCGCTTTGAATAAGAGCGTTTCTCTGTGTGGTTTGTATGGACGAAAAGGCGAGTGGAGAGGGCATCTATGAAGGAACGGAGCGTAGAGCTTCACGATTCATGTGCGCTGTCAAATAACGGCTGTTGAAGGATTGATTATGCTTTTCCAAAGTGGTAGGATATACGTGGTCGCTATGACTTTACTATGACTTTAGAGGAGAAGAGGTCGAGTCGAGCAGAGAGCGATCGGCCGTATGAGGAGAAGACGGTAAGGATGTTCCGATGAACAAGCACCACGCCCTTGCGAACCAAGGCATCACAAAAGCCAAACTCTTCACCTGCTTCATTGCGGTTGTGTTGGCGTTTGGTCTCACCGCTATGCCGGCGCTTGCCGCCCCTGAAGGGGAGAGCAGCGAATCGACCATCACCATCGTTGCGGTCGACAACACTTCAGAGGATGCAGAGAGCACCTCGTCTAATGCTCCTGCGAAGGAGCCTGTCGCCACGCAGGATCCTGCTCAGCAGCCAGCGAAGGATGAAGCTTCTAGTGCGATCGATGCTAAGAAGGACAGCTCTTCCACTGCGCAGGATGCTTCTGGATCCGACGCACCTGAAAAGGAAGAACTGAACGCCGCTGAAAAGGCAGCTGCGGTCCTTCAAGGTGAAACCAGGCTCGCTGTGGCGAATTCCACAGGGATCTCCGCTCAGTCCTACGATTCCTATGGAGATGACACGGTTGACGACATCTTCGACCAGATCAACACCATGAGCAGCTCATATACCTACGATATTAGGCTCGATAAGTTCATGACCGGTCCGCTCTACACTACG
>CABRGJ010000034.1 GCA_902470405.1 uncultured Eggerthella sp. | reverse complement strand
CCACGCACGCTCGTCGTTGCAGGCGTTCTTACGAGCGTGCGTGGAAAGAATGGCGGCTATCAATTAGCAAAACCCGCTGGTGAGATTACAGCAGGTGATGTAATCCGCGCAGTTGAAGGGGATGTTGCGCCCATTCCGTGCAGCAATACCGATGGCGAGCGCTGCGATCGTCTGAGCGCCTGCCGCACAGCTCGGTTCTGGACTGGCCTCGAAAAAGTAGTCGATAGTTATTTGGATTCGGTCACCATCGCTGATCTGGCAATCCCTGATCTTGCGGGCAATGATTATGTGATCTGAACGATTCGAGTTTGATATCGCCGGCACGTAATCGACAAGCGGTCGATCGATCGGCGCAGACCCTACGTCGTATCAGACAAAGCTGATGATCAAGCGAGGTCCTTCTTCATCCACTGGTGTTCGACATGCTCTTCGAACTCGACCGGACCAAATGCAGCATAACCACTCTTCTCGTAAAACGGGATCACGCGACACTGCGCATGTAAGACCGCACGCGTCGCCCCATGGCGGATCGCTTCTTCTTCACTGGCCTGTAAGACCTTCGTTCCAAGACCGTATTTGCGATACTCGGGAAAGATCGCGAAACGACCGAGCACCCAAAGTCCCTTTTCAGTAGCGATCTTCGGCTCGATATCAGACGGAAATAAACGTGCGCAACCCGCCAGCTTCCCATCGCAATACATAGTGAGATGGATCATGCGCGGGTCTTCATCGATCGCATCGAATTCTTCCACGAATTCCTGCTCATCGACGAACACTCGACGACGAACCTCGTAGGCGTCCTCTTTGTTGCCTGCGAATTTGAATGTAACATCCATACGAGCAGCTACCCCTGTCCGTTGAGCCGGTTTAACTTTGTTCTTTATCGTAGTAAGAGACTAAGGGCACGCGCAGGATCATGCAAGGCGTGTCTTCTTTGTGATGGGGCATGTGATCGATCCGCCGCGCCTCAAATAATGCAGCACGAATCCGATGCCAGCCAGTGCAAGCGCCGCGCCGATTCCTGTATACATGAAGGCGACGATCCATTCAGGGATGATGCCAAATTCACGCAATGCGATACCTCCACCCATCATGATGGCCATCATCACGTAGCCTTTCACATCGAAGAACGCGAATGCGCAGGTGGGTTCATTGCCGTACGCACGGATGCGCGTCGATTGCTTGTCCACCAACTTCGTGAACATCATATGGAAGAGCAAGAAGGTCACAGCGATGCCCAACGCCAGATGAAGAACGATCGCATCGATATCGACGATGGCTCCAATGCCCAGACGCAAAATATTGATACCCGCGATCAGCCAAACCACCGCTGCGATGATGAGGAGCTTTTCAGATCTCACCTTCAACATGGTTCCCCCTCTTTTCGTGTTCGATTTCATTTTCCGTTGCGTATCTTTCGTTTTCAAGCATGCACGTATAAAATCCCGAACGAAAACACGTGCGTATACCACGAACGCCTATACTAAATGAGACGATAAGATCATCAACTCTATCGATGAGCACGGAAGCAAGGCTTATGAGTACTCAGGCAACCCAAAAGAAGAGAACATCCCTCACCACGCTGATCCTTGTCTCGCTCATCATCGGCATCGTAGCAGGATTGATCATCTCTGCTGCCGTGCCCGCAGACAGCGCGTTCGACCTTTATGTGACCGAAGGCCTCTTTTACGTGCTCGGCCAGTGGTTCATTCGTCTCATGCAGATGCTGGTCGTGCCCCTTGTCTTTTGCTCGATCGTCTGCGGCGCGATGAGCATGTCCGATCCAAAATTGCTCGGGAAAGTCGGTATCGGCACCATTCTCATGTACTTGCTCACTACCGCACTTGCGGTCCTGATCGCACTTGGCCTCGCTGAAGTGTTCCAGCCGGGTGTCGGTCTCGACCTCGCATCAGTTGTGGTCGCAGATACCACCATTGCCTCCACGGAAGTGAGCATGGCGGATACGCTCGTGAACATCATTCCTACCAACATTGTCACCGCCATGAACAGTGGTGCGATGCTGCAGATCATCTTCTTCGCACTCGTGCTCGGCTTCATCCTGGGTCGCTTAGGCACGAAAGTCGAAATCGTGAGCCGTTTCTTCGAACAATTCAACATCGTGATGATGACCATGATCAACGTCGTGTTGAAGGTCGCTCCAATCGGCATCTTCTGCCTGATCGCACGTACGTTCGCAAATCTCGGCATTGACGGGATGCTGCCGATGCTGAAGTTCATCCTTACGGTCTATGGGGGCTTGTTCATTCAACTACTCGTGGTCTATATGATCCTGTTCGTGCTGTTCACGCGCCTGAACCCCTTCCGCTTCCTGCGCAAGCTGCTGCCCGTTATGCTCTTCGCATTCTCTACCAGTTCGTCGAATGCTACCATTCCGCTGAATCTCGAAACGCTCGAGCGCAAATGTGGCGTTGACGAGAAGATCGCTTCGTTCACCATTCCACTGGGAGCAACTATCAACATGGATGGCACCGCTATCATGCAAGGTGTCGCGGTCATCTTCATCGCGCAGGCGTTCGGTATCGATCTTTCCATGGCTGCGCTGGTCACGGTGGTCATAACAGCGGTCACTGCATCCATCGGCACCGCAGGTGTTCCAGGCGTGGGCACCATCATGCTTGCAATGGTGTTTAGCTCGATAGGGCTGCCGGCCGAAGGCGTCGCGATGATCATGGGCGTTGACCGCATTCTCGACATGGGGCGCACCGCTGTGAACGTAACAGGCGATGCGGTGGTGACAATGTGCATGGCAAGCCTCACGCAAACTCTCGATCGCCAGGTCTTTCTTGCGAAAGAAGAGCCAGCTGATCGATAGCGTTCTTGCAGCTGCACATGATGCAATGATCCTTTTTCATCCTTCGAACGACATCTCTGTCATTCACTCTCTGCCTTTATGCCGTCGAACACTTTATTTCGGCAAAGTACCTAACTCTCTCTTGCAGAGTAATGAAGTTCAGTAAAATAGCGACTGTTGCTTTAATCCTTTAAATCAACACAAACATCTTTACATCATGATCATCCCAACTATCAAGGGCGCTGGAGAGCCTAGACCATGGAAGAAGCGTTGCTCAATATCGTCGTGACCATCAATTCGTATCTATCGAATTATGTTCTGATCATCCTGCTCATCGGTGCAGGTCTCTACTTCACGATTCGTACGCGTTTCGTACAGATCCGCTGTTTCGTTGAAGGCTGGAAGCGCGTTTTCGGTGGCTTCAATCTCTTCGGCAAGAAAGAAAAGAGCGGCATGAGTTCTTTCCAGGCACTCACTACCGCTATTGCCGCCCAGGTTGGCACAGGCAATATCGTTGGCGCGTGCGGTGCGATCCTGATCGGCGGCCCGGGCGCCATCTTCTGGATGTGGCTCATTGCCTTTTTGGGCATGGCGACGAACTACGCTGAGGCTGTACTCGCGCAGAAAACTCGTCTGGTCGATAAAGAGGGCGTTGTTCACGGCGGCCCGGTCTACTACATCAAAACGGCATTCCGCGGCAAGTTCGGCACATTCCTGGCTGGCTTCTTCTCTGTTGCCATCATCTTGGCGCTTGGTTTCATGGGCTGCATGGTCCAGTCGAACTCGATCGCTTCTACATGCGAAACCGCATTCGGCGTCCCCGCTTGGGTCTGGGGCATCGCAGTCGTCGCGATCGCGGGCTATGTTTTCATTGGCGGCGTTGGCCGATTGGCTATCGTTACCGAGAAGATCGTTCCTGTCATGGCTATCATCTACCTGATCGGCGGTCTTATCGTTCTGTTCTGCAACCTTCCTGCTGCAGGTGAAGCATTCGCGCTCATCTTCTCCTGCGCATTTAATCCGCAAGCAGAGATCGGCGGTGTCACCTTCGGTATCCTCGCAGCACTCGCACAGGGCGCAAAGCGTGGCCTGTTCTCCAATGAAGCAGGGATGGGTTCGACCCCTCACGCCCATGCTCAGGCAAACGTGAAGAATCCGCACGATCAGGGTGTTGTTGCACTCATCGGCGTATTCGTCGACACGTTCATCGTGGTCACCATCACCGCGCTCGTCGTCATCAGCATGCTCTACACAGGTGATGGCGCACTCGCGCAAGGTGCCTACGAAGGCATCGACAAGACCAATATGGCGCAGATCGCCTTCGGCATGGTGTTCGGCACTACGGGTGGCAATGTCTTTGTGGCTATCTGCCTGCTGTTCTTCGCCTTCTCCACCATCCTGAGTTGGAACCTTTTCGCGAAGATCAACGTTGAATACCTCTTCGGCAAAAAAGCCATCCCCGTTTTCACCGTCGTCGCACTCGTGTTCATCTTCATGGGCTCACTGCTCTCGAACGACCTGGTGTGGGAGCTTGCCGACATGTTCAACCAGCTCATGGTGTTGCCCAACGTCATCGGCCTCATTGCTCTTGGCGGTGGAGTTGCAGCCTGCGCTCGCACTGCCGGAAAATCATGGGGCAAGACAAAAGCTCTTATCGACAAAGAACACGGAGAGGGCATCTCAAACGAACCGAACAAGCCTGATTGGCAAGCATGATCCAAAAAGAAGACCCTGCTCGCCACGATGAGCAAGCAGGGTCCAACAGAGGAGCCTTCAAACGAGACCCTGAGTTACGTCTCGAGCATATCAAGCGGATTGGCTCGATCCCGATTTCACGGTCGCACGCGCTGCAAAATACGTGATGAACATATAGCCGCCATACACGAGCAACACGAGCCCGGCTGACATGAGCACCGATGGTGTGATATCGACACTGAACGCAGAGAAGAGGCTCTCTCCCAAGATGTGGATCGCCCAGGCAGAATGACATACTGCAACACCAAGCGGCATCAAGAAATAGATGATGACCTGTGCAAATAATGAACCGCTTATCATGTGCATATCGCAACCCAAGCGTGAGAGCGTACGATAGCGACCGATCGAATCGATAGTGAGCGAAAGCAACTGGATTGCCAACACAGCAGCTGTCGCAACCAGGAGCACAAGACCGATATAAAGGGCAAGATACGTGATCAACATACGCATGCCCATAGCTTGCTCGAGCATCTGATCATGAGAGATCGTTTGCGTCATACCAGGCACCGTTTTCATCGCATCCTGATCGAAGATCGCTTCAGCCTGCGTTTCCATGCCTGGCTGATACATGACGTTCACATATGATGCATCGAGCGTCCCTGGCATGGCTGCGATCAGATCGATCACCCTATCAGGCACGACCACCGTCACGCCATTCGAGAGCATGCTGAAATCCTCAAGCTGCACCACCTGTATATCTTGCAGCGGATCGAGCCTACCACCCGGTGTTTCGAGCACATAGCCCTGGTCTGCCATAGCATTTGCCAACTCTTCGGAGATCGACTGGTTGTTCGTGATGACATATTGATCGTCTCCCAATTCCAACGCAGGCTCTCCCTGAAGTGCCATTGTGGCATTATATTGCGAGAGACCAACCACACCAACATTGACCGAACGGACCGTGGTCGATTCCACGTTTAGGGTAGTGTCCGTTGCATCCATCACATCGCCATAGGTCACCTCAGGCAAGTCATAGATGGTCAACTGGGCAGAATCCTTGACGACCTTATTCCAATCATCAATATGCTCACGCAGATAAGCCTCGGTATCGTCGACAGAGAACGTCTCGCCTCCATCTTTTTCGGCGTCTGTTTCAGCTTTCGCCTGCATAGAGATCACGGACGCATCATAAGGATTCGCACGTTCGATATCGCCCACGAACCAGTCGACCAGCGCCATACCCGTGCCGAATGTGGTGATAGCGAAGAAGAGCAGCACGCAAACGACCCACACCGAAGCGAACGATGTGTTCACCTTCGAAGCAACCTGACGTGTCGTGAAAGGACGAAGTTTCTTCAGATAAAAGCCGCGAATACGCGTCACTACTGCGATGATGAAGCCAGCGAGCGAAAAGAAGAACAGGAGCGTTCCGAGCAACATCAATATGGTCGCACGGATGAAATCGTCGTCAGCGATCAACGTCATGCCGTTTTGCTGGAGGAACCAATAAGCAGCCGCGATCATGCCGATCGAGATGACGAACAGCGCCAAACAGATCCACGGATTGCGGATCGCCACTTTCTGATTCTTCGCATCCGCATTCAATAGATCGATCAACTTACAACGACGGATCGACACGACATTGAAGATAGCGACGACCAGGTAGATAGCGATAACGCATACGAGCGTCATCACGAATGCGTGCATCGAGAACGAGAACTCATAGTCTGGCATAGGAATACCGAAAAGCGCTGCGGTTATGAACGAGAGCAACTGCGAAACGAGAACGCCAAGAACAAGACCGACCACAAGCGAAACGAAACCAACCAGCACGGTTTCATATAAGATGATGCGCGAAACATACCCAGGGGTCATGCCAAGCGTGAAGTACATGCCGAATTCGCGTTTGCGACGCCTGATCAGCAGCTGATTCGCATAGATGATCAGAAAGCCCAGCACCAACGCAACAACGGTCGAAAAGATGCCCATCATCATGCCCGTGAACTCTACGATGTTAGTCTTGCCCGACTGGCTAAGCTCCGTCATGACCTGCTGGTCAGAGATGGAATTGAACGCATAGAAGATCGTGATCGCAACGAGCAGCGTCACGAAATAGATCGCGTAATCCTTCACCGAGCGGTGAATATTACGCACAGCGACTTTAAACAGCATGGCGAGCCTCCCCTCCCAGGAAGGTGACGACCTCCATGATGCGCGTGAAATACTCTTCGCGCGAGTTCGCGCCGCGGCGCACTTCGTTGAAGATACGACCATCCGAAAGGAAGAGAACACGATTGGTAAATGACGCTGCATAAGCATCGTGAGTCACCATGAGGATCGTCGCACCCAAATTCTGGTTCATCGACTCGAGCGTCTCGAGCATGACCGTTGCATTATGCGAATCGAGCGCACCAGTAGGCTCATCAGCAAGAATGAGCGAGGGATCGCTCACGATCGCGCGTGCCGCTGCGACGCGCTGTCGTTGACCGCCCGACATCTGGTTCGGATATTGCTTGAGCGATTTCTCGACACCGAGCTTATGCGAGACTTCGTTCACCAATGCCGGAATCTGGGATGCGGGCACGCCTTTTATCGTGAGCGCAAGCGCGATGTTCTCATAGCCGGTCAATGTGTCAAGCAGATTCGAATCCTGAAAGATGAAACCCAGCTGTTCACGGCGAAATTTCGCGAGCGCACGTGAACCAAGCACGGTCACGTCTTGTCCTTTAATGAGAATACGACCATTCGAAGGACGATCGATGGTCGAGATGCAATTGAGCAGGGTCGACTTGCCCGAACCCGAAGGCCCCATGATGGAGACGAATTCACCTTGCGCGACATCGAGGCTCACGCCGTCGAGGGCATGGGTCAGGTTGCTTTTGCCTCCGAAAACCTTCTCGATATGCTGAACGCACAAAAGGGCGGAGCTTGTAGATCCACCGCTCACTTGAGCAGATGGAGTTGCGATCGTTTCAGCCATGACACTACCTTTCCAATCGGGGTAATTCGAGCGATGTAAATGCGTGCAAAGCGACCATCAACACGGTCGCAGAGAGCGCTGTCGCGCCAACGATCGTGCACGCGCCTTTGAGGATGCTGAATGGTTTCATAGCCTCAAGTCCTTTCGATGAGAAATAACTGACACTACGATCATGCTCGTACCCAGCACAAGAAACCATCGATTTGCCTTACACCTCACTTACGGGATTGTAAGGTTGCACGAGAAAGGGCTGCTCGCCTGCGGTCATGAGGAAACGAGAGCTGCACACGCGAGCC
>CABRGJ010000033.1 GCA_902470405.1 uncultured Eggerthella sp. | reverse complement strand
GAAATTGATGCCAAGTATCGGAATCCGTTGCGTGCGAATCTGGCCCGCGGTACAGAGGATCGTGCCATCGCCCCCTAAAACAACCGCTAGATCGAAGGAAGGTTCGCTATCGGGAGCATCTTGGTCGATAATGATCTGTGGAGACCGAAGGGTGTCGCAATCGTAGGTTTGGTATTCGATGCTTTGCTTATCGAAGAACGCCTCGAGCAGAATGGATGCTTCGAGCGCTTTTGGATTGTAGTTATTGCGAACGATCAGAACACGCATGCGATTTCCCTTAGTATGGTTTGTCGAATCTATTAATTATAGTCACATAAAGAGGACCCGTGGCAAACGATTCAAGTTCTAACATCATCAAGAACACCAGCCTGATCACGCTCGCAACGTTAGGTTCGCGCATTACAGGACTCGTTCGTACATGGGCGATGGCCTTTGCGCTTGGTAACACGGTTCTCGCATCTGCCTACAACATCGCCTATAACATGCCGGCCATGATCTATGAGCTGGCAGCAAGCGGCATCTTGGCAACGGCGTTCTTGCCGCTCTACCTGCTGCAAAAGGAAAAGAACGGCGATAGTGGCGCACAGACATTCGCCTCGAATATCCTTACGATCACCACGATCGTTTTGGGCCTTCTTGCGCTTGCATGCTCGATCTTCTCAGCGCAGGTCATTGAAACACAGACCTTTGCGGGTGGCGATCCTGCTGCAAAGGAGATGGCTGTCTTCTTCTTCCGTGTCTTTGCGGTGCAGATTTTGCTCTATGGTCTTGGTGCGGTCATCACGGGCATCTTGAATGCTGAGCGGTCCTATATGGCGCCCTCTCTTGCGCCGATATTGAACAATCTCGTGGTCATCGTGACCATGTTCGGCTTCGTACCGCTCTCTGCCTGGAACCCCACGTTCGCTATGTGGTGGCTTGCAGTGGGAACTTCGGTAGGTGTGCTCTTTCAGTTCGGAGCGCAGATCCCGGCGCTCATCAAACGGGGAGTACGATTGCGCCCGTATATGAACCTACGCGATCCTATGCTGGTCGAAGCGCTCAAGGTTGCAGCGCCGATGTTCCTCTATATCGCAGGCACCATGATCACTTTCTCCTGCAAGAACGCTTTTGCCCTGCAAGCTACGCCGAACGGCCCCGCCACATTGAACTACGCATGGATGTGGTATCAGCTGCCCTATGGTGTGATCGCGGTCTCCCTCGGCACGACGCTGCTCACAGAGCTTTCCGACTGTGCGGCGCGCGATGATTGGCCGGGCTTTCGTAAATATGTCTCGAGTGGTTTGCGCAATACGTTCTTTCTTATGATCCCGCTCGCTGCGATGGTGTGCGGTCTCGCATTTCCGCTCATGCAGATGTTCCAGGCAGGTGCGTTCAATGCAGAGGATACCCAAACGGTCGGTGTTATCTTGATGTTCTGGACGCTCAGTTTGCCGTTCTATGCGGGATACATGTATATGTATCGCGTGTTCGCTGCCATGCGTAAATTCGTTCAGTTCGCTCTCGTCGATTTCGTATTGCGCTTCGTTCAGGTGTTCTTCTATTGGTATCTGTGCTCAGGACCAGTTGGTCTTGCGGGTATCCCTGTTACGGACTTCTTCTTCTATGGGGTTATGTTCGTGGTGTGCTCATTCATTGTGCGCAGTAAGGTAGGCTCCTATGGCAATGGCCCGATCGTGAGCATGTTTGTGAAAACTGCGATAGCGAGCGTGGCGGCGGGTATCGTGGTGTTCGCGTTGTCGCAGTTCGTGCTGGGTGCGTTCCCGCTGGGAGGCGCAGCTGCGATCATCGAGGCAGTGGCGGTCGTATGCGTATGTGGCGTTTTGGGACTGGTCATCGCATTTGGTTTATGTAAAGTGCTGCGTGTTCCTGAATATCGCTTGCTCGGATCGATCCTCGGAAAGCTCAAGCGCAAGCTTTTGCGGCGTTAAGCATATAATCGGGCGTATTCCTCAATCGACCACACGCCAGTATCCTGCTTTGTTCGAGCCGATCCGCTCGATGAGCCCATATACGCGTAATCTGCGGAACGACCGGCGAACCGTGCTCTCGCTGATACCGAGCACCTCAGCGATCCTTACTGCAGTCACGCGACCATTCGTTTCAAGAACCTTGAGGATATATTCATCCGTACTTGTCATGTTAAGGCGGTTCGCTGCTGCGATCGATGTTTCCTTGAAGGCGTTAGGCACCCGAGTGGGTGCCTTTTCTTTGGTGGCGCTTTGCATGTTTCGAAAATGATCCCAAATGTGCTTCCACCATGCCCCACTTTCTAAGTTGTAGTCTGATTCCGTACAGGGAGAATTGCACAATCCTGCCTTAAAAAGTTAAAGATATTGATTGTTTTGCTTTGGATGAGATTTTTTTCGGCAAAAAGCATCCCACTTCGTACCACTATTATGTCCACCATATTTTGAAGCCAGCTCAAATTCAAACCACAAGATGTAGTACCACGTTAAAATCTTGCCTCATTTCATGTGGTAGAAGTGGGATGAAAGTGGGGCAAAAATGCATTTTGTGTTGCAATGTGGGTCAAATGAGCATAAAATACACTCCAGCGGGAGAGTCTACTTTTGAGAGGAGGAAGTATGAGCGAGCTCTTGGGCGAATACCGTCACAAGATGGATGCTAAGGGACGCTTGTCGCTTCCGTCGTCTTTCAGAAAGGTGCTCTCGCAGGATCTCAGGATCACTCCCGATCCCGAGAACCAATGTCTTTATGTCTTCGAAGTTGAGGATTACACCAATTGGGTGGAAGGCCTCTTCGAAGGAGAGGGTGGCTTTGACGTCAGCAGCAAACGCAAGTCTGCGCTGCGTAAGGTACTCAATTCTCGTGTCCGGAATTGCGAGATTGATAACTCGGGCCGTATCCACCTGACTCCTGCTCAGCGCGAGATCGCAGGGCTTGGCAAGGACGTGGTTTTCGTTGGTGATGAGGATCATTTCGAGATCTGGGACGCTCAACGCTGGGATGATTTCGTCGGCTCTGTCGATTTGGCATCGCTGATGAGTGAATCCTAAGAGCTTGCACAGTGACAAACGAATATCGGCATATACCTGTTCTGCTCGATGAATGCATGCAAGGATTGCAACTTTCAACGGGCAAGATCTATGTTGATGCGACACTCGGTGGCGCAGGTCATTCGCTCGCAGCAGCGAAGCTGATCGGTCCGAGTGGGCATCTTATCGGCATAGACCAAGATCAGGTAGCACTCGATGCAGCAACACAGCGTCTTTCTGTGTTGCCTGACGAGATCAGACCGGAGATCGACGTGCTCTCGGGAAACTTCGGAATGTTAGATTCCTTACTCTTGGAAGCAGAGGTTCCCTCGATCGACGCGATCCTCTTCGATATTGGTGTTTCGTCAGTGCAGATCGATACGCCTTCTCGCGGCTTTTCCTTCAAGGAAAATGGCCCACTCGATATGCGGATGAATCCGAGTAAACAAACTTTAACCGCAGCAGAGATCATCAACACTAAAAACGCAACAGATCTCGCTCGGATCATCCAGCAATACTCTGACGAGAAATGGGCGAGCCGCATTGCGGAATTCATCGTGAAAGCCCGCGAAAAGGCGCCTATCACGGAAAGCGAGCAGCTTGTGGAGATCATCAAAGCAGCTGTCCCAGCATCCGCGCGAAGAAGCGGAGGCCATCCGGCAAAAAGGACGTTTCAAGCATTGCGCATCGAGGTGAACGGGGAGCTCGATATGCTCCGTTCTGGCTTGGAAGCAGCCATCAGGTGGCTCGCTCCCGGCGGTCGCATTGCGGTCATCAGCTATCATTCGCTCGAAGATCGCATCGTGAAGGATTGTTTCAAGGACTATGCACAAGGGTGTATCTGTCCGCCTGAACTGCCCGTTTGCATGTGCGGACATAAGCCGATACTCGAACTGATCACGCGTAAGCCGATCGTCCCAAGTGCGGAGGAGGTCGCGCGCAACCCACGCAGTAGAAGTGCCAAACTGCGTATCGCGCAGCGATGTGATGAATCTATTACCTGAGCGTGCCTTTGTGCGGCAAAGCAAGGCATGCTCGCTGGAAGTTAACGTATTGCCATAAGGAAGGTGAGACTTGTGGCAGGAGCACCTGCATATCGCTACGATACTGCCGTGCAACAGCCCGTACGTGAATACGTACAACCATCGGTTCGTGTCGTACCTGGTCATAAACAGGCAACACGCCCAGGCCTTTCCGATTTCCACGTTCTTATCGTTAAAGTGGTGGTCGCGGTATTAGCGGTCATACTCTGCATCGGCTTCATTCAGGTCGGTCTGGCATCGGCTGCATACAGTGCTGCCTCTGCATCGAGCGAGCTGCGCTCGGAGATCGCGACGATGCGCTCGGAAGGCCAGTCGCTCGCTGTTCAGAAGAGCCTCATCGCAAGCCCGAGCAATCTTCGTACCATCGCAGCTGACGAGCTGAAGATGGCAGCGCCGGGCGCTTCTGCGACGCTTACCCTCGATCCTGACGTGGTCGCATTCGATTCGTCGGGCAACCTTTCGCTCACAGGAAGCATCGCATACGCTGCGGCATTGGAGTAAGCCATGCCCTATTCGAAGCATCCCCGTTCGGGAAGTCCTTCCCGCAAGGACTTCTCTTCTTCACGGCGCACGGTCGATCGACGGGCGTCGTCGTTGCATGTTCAGGACGGTACGCGTGCTTTTGAGACATCGCCGCATCGGCTGAGCGTCTTGCTCATCGCTGTCTTGATCTTGGCGATCATCGTGTTCGCTCGTCTCGTATGGGTGCAGGTGATCGATGCCTATGCGATCGAGCATGCTGAAGGTTCCCAGCGCATGGTTACGGTCGATGTCGAGCCACGGCGCGGAACTATCTATGACCGCAACGGCGTAGTGCTCGCGACCACCGTCGATGCGTACAATCTGTTCTGCCATCCTCATAAGATCCAGGATTCTGGCCAGGTGAGCGCGCTTGTGAATGGGCTCGTTCAGGCATGCGGCGGGAATGCTGAGGATTATCAAGAGAAGATCGAGCAGAACACGAATTTCGTCTACCTGGCAAAAGGTGTTGATGAAGATCAGCTGAACAAAGTCAAAGAGCTTGGCATCGATGGCTTCGATTACGAGAAGACCAGCAAGCGCATCTACCCTTGCGGTTCGATAGCAAGCCAGCTGATCGGTGTAGTAAACAGCGAAGGCGATCCTGTGTCGGGTCTTGAGCTGTACTATAACGATATCTTGGGCGGTACGCCGGGCAAGAAGACCACGATGTACAGCAAGGAAGGCGTGCCCGTTCCGGGTGCGACTCAGATCGAAGCTGAAGTGGTGAATGGTCAGGACATCGTGGTGTCTATCGACGTAGAGCTTCAACAGCAAGTAGAAAAAGCCGTGCTCAAGCGCACGGAGGAGGTCGACGGAAAGACAGGCTTCGGCGCGGTCATGAATGCCGAGACGGGTGAGATGCTCGCATGTGCTTCGGTGCCGACCTTCGACATCACGGATCTCTCGGAGGTCGAAGAGGGCGCGACGAACCTCTCGGGTATCTCGGGGCATTATGAACCAGGATCGGTGTTCAAAGCGGTGACGATGCTCGCGGCGCTTGAAGAGGGAACCGTGTCGGTCGATAAGAACTACTATTGTCCTTCGATTTTGCAAGTGGGCGAGCATGAGATAACCGACTCGCATGAGCGCGAGGATAAGGATATGACCGCGACCACTATCATGGCGGATTCTTCGAACATCGGCATGTCGCTGATCGCGCGCGACCTCACCTTCTCAAAATTCTATGAATACCTGCAAAAATACCAGATCGTAAGCGATACGAATATCGATTATCCGGGTGCTGCGAGCGGTTATCTTGCGCCGCGTGATAAGTGGACCGAAGTGCAGGGTTACAATATCAGCTTCGGACAGGGACTCGAGGTGAGCCCCATCCAGATGATGCGCTTCTATGGACTGGTTGCAAGCAATGGAACGATCGCGCAGCCACATTTCCTGCTCGAAGTCCCCTCGAGCGGTGAAGAACTGACATACACGACCGAGAAAGTGGTCGACAACGATCGGGCGATCGATGATCTGGATACCATGCTCGAGGCTGTGGTCAAGGAAGGAACGGGTACGCAAGCGGCGATCGATGGATATCGCGTTGCAGGAAAGACAGGTACGGCCGAGATCGCAAGTCCGAATGGTGGCTATAAAGAAGGCGTGTACAATATCTCGTTCGTTGGCTATCTCCCTGATGCTTCAACGAAACTCGTGTGCTTCGTTGGTGCGACCGATGTGCCGGGTGAGCGAAAGACCGTTCCCGCGTTCCATGACATCATGGAGTTCGCGATCGACCGTTATCACATCACGCAGGACTAGGATGATCATGACCGATAGAACATGCGCAGAACTCATCGAAGGCTTCGATCACACGATCATCGGCGATCCGGGTCGCACCATAACAGGCATCACCTATCGCAGTGATGCGGTGCAGCCTGGTGAGGCGTTCTGTTGCATCGTCGGGATGAAAAGCGATGGACACGCATACGCGCAGGATGCCGTCGATCGTGGTGCGGGTGTATTGGTGGTCGAGCGTGAGCTCGACTTGAAGGGGGGAGACCATGTTACCTTCATTCTCGTTGACGACTCGCGCAAGGCAATGGCTCATCTTGCGGCTCGCTTCTATCGAATGCCATCTCAAGATCTTTCGCTCGTTGGAATAACGGGCACGAACGGGAAGACCACGACGACATTCCTGGTTGATCATATCGCGCGAACGCTTGGTGCGACGACCGGGCTGATCGGTACGGTAGGCATCGATATTGCTGGCAAGGAGCTCCCGGCGGATCATACCACTCCAGAATCGTGCGATCTGCAGCGCATCTTCGCACAGATGCGAGATGCACATTGTAGCGTTGTGGCTATGGAGGTCAGCTCGCACGCACTTGACCTCGATCGCGTGTGGGGGAGCGATTTTGCAGTGACAGCGTTCACGAATTTGACGCAGGATCATCTTGATTACCACAAGACCTTCGAGGCGTATTTTGCGGCAAAGCGGCGTTTGTTCAGCACGGATTATCCTGCCAAGCGCGTCATCAATATCGGTAGCGAATGGGGAGAGCGCTTGCTTGCGAGCGTTCTCGAACAGGGCGACACGGTCATCACAACAGGTTTTGCTGAGAATGCGGATATCCATCCGATCAAGATCGCCTACGATGCGGCGCGTACGCGCGTGGTGCTTGGTGTGATGGGGGATGTTGTCGCGCTCGAATATCCGTTGGTCGGGCGCTTCAATGTTGAGAACATGATGAGCGCATTCGGCATCGCGCTCCAGCTTGGGTATGCACCGTACGATATTGCTAGCGCACTGGCAGATGTCCCTGCGGTGCCTGGGCGTATCGAGCGCATCGAGCTTGCGCCAGGTGAAGGAGGAGAGCGTGCGCGCAGTTTGTCTGTGTATGTCGATTACGCGCATACGCCCGATGCACTCGAGAAGGCTATCGCATCGGTCAAACAGCTCTCTCAGGGCAAGACCATCGTCGTGTTCGGTTGTGGCGGTGATCGCGATGCGACCAAACGCCCTCTTATGGGCAAGGCGGCGCTCGCGGCCGATCATGCAGTGGTCACGTCTGACAATCCGCGCACGGAAGATCCGCAGCGAATCATCGAGGACATCGTTGCAGGCATGAAGGGCGATGAAGGTCGTTTCAGCGTTGAGCCTGATAGGCGTAGCGCGATTCGCAAAGCGCTCTCGCTCGCATCTCCGAGTGACGCAGTGCTGATCGCAGGCAAAGGTCATGAGGACTATCAGATCATCGGTACGACCAAGCATGATTTCGACGATCGTGCGGTTGCGCG
>CABRGJ010000032.1 GCA_902470405.1 uncultured Eggerthella sp. | reverse complement strand
CAGGGTCATTCCGATGCGATCCGTCGTGTGCCAGGTGTGGCCGATGCGCGTCAATACACGGTGCCAGTTCCAGCGGCGCTCGAGTCGGTACGTAAGGGAGAGAATCCCGAACTGACCACGCGCGAAAAGCACACGCGCGAATGCTTTGTCGTTGCTGAAGAAGGTGCCGATCTGGCCGCCATCGAAAAGGCTATCGTCGAGATGCCGAACTACTTCTCCGACTATGACACCACGGTCACATTCATCTCTCAGGAAGAGCTCGACCGCGATCATAAGGGCATTCCGCATGGCGGTTCGGTCATCCGCACAGGCGTGACAGGTGCCGACGAAGAGAACAAGCATGTCATCGAGTTTTCGTTGAAGCTTGATTCCAACCCTGAATTCACGGGCAGCGTGCTGGTAGCATGCGCGCGTGCAGCTCATCGCATGAGCGAAGAGGGCATGACGGGCTGCAAGACCATCTTCGATATTCCACCAGCATATCTTTCAGCTGAAAGCGACGAAGCACTCCGCGCTCATATGCTCTAAGGCGAACAGGCAAGCAGTTGCGTTTGTGATTCGTGAGGAGGAATCTTTCCGCGAAAAAAGAAGCGCTAGACTGTATTCACTATGTTGCTGTTCACGAAATTCAAGCTCTACATCCCAGGCATCGCGCTCTGTGCTGCGATCGCACTGGGATGTTGGTTTTTAGGACAGGCATTCCCGCTGGTCGGCGGCCCGGTATTCGGCATTCTTGCGGGTATGGCCATCGCACTCGTTTGGAAACGTCGTGACCACACGAGTCAAGGCATCACCTTCACTTCGAAGAAGATTCTGCAGTACGCGGTCATCTTGCTCGGATTTGGCTTGAACCTTGCTGAAGTGGTGCGCGTCGGCGCGCAGTCGTTGCCAGTCATTATCTCTACCATCACTATCGCCCTCGTTGTAGCGTTCGTGCTGTGCAAGGTACTTCATATCCCCGAGCGCATCGCGACGTTGGTGGGTGTAGGATCGTCCATTTGTGGCGGGTCAGCTATCGCGGCTACGGCACCAGTTGTCAAAGCGCGTGATGAAGAGGTAGCGCAGGCTATCTCGGTCATCTTCTTGTTCAATGTCATTGCAGCGTTGGTCTTCCCAACGCTCGGTGGCCTGCTTGGGCTCTCCAATGAAGGTTTCGCGCTCTTTGCAGGCACGGCTATCAACGACACATCTTCGGTTACGGCTGCGGCGGCAGCGTGGGATGGTATGCATCCAGGCGCGAATACGCTTGACCAAGCGACGATCGTGAAATTGACACGAACGCTTGCCATCATCCCGATCACGTTCGTGCTCGCATTGTGGGTGGCCCGCAAGGCAAAGGCTCATCAGAAACAACAGGCAGCTAATCCAGCTTTGCTCGAAGGAATCAGCGCGAAAGCCGAACAAGAAGCTGCTGAGCTTCACAACGACGGATTCAGCCTCCGTCGAGCATTTCCTCTGTTCATATTATGGTTCTTGGTCGCATCGCTCATCACCACCATTGCGCTTTCGTGCGGGGTTGAAGCGAGCGCGTTCGAGCCGCTCAAGACGCTCTCCAAATTCTTCATCACTATGGCTATGGTGGCGATCGGTCTTAACACTGATCTGGTGAAGTTGGTGAAGTCGGGCGGCAAGCCGATCTTGCTCGGGCTTTGTTGCTGCATCGCCATTGCGCTCGTGAGCTTGGGCATGCAATACCTGCTTGGTTTGTGGTAGAGCGATAAAAAGCGCTGAACTCCCTTGATAGCCTTCGCCGTATGGCTCGGGCTTCGATCTATTCATCTTACTGTCTTGTCACCTGTCTTAACATCTGCCATACTTGCCACACGGTAAGAAGGGGATGACTGCTTTGCAGACAAAAGAAAAATTGATCGCGCGGATCGAATCGCTCAAAGAAGAGCGCGACGCGGTTATTTTGGCGCATTTCTATGTAAATGACGACGTGCAAGATGTGGCTGACTACACGGGAGATTCCTACAACCTAAGCAAGCTTGCGGCAGATCTCGAAAACGAAACGATCGTGTTCGCAGGGGTGCAATTCATGGGCGAGAGCGCCAAGCTCTTGAGCCCCGAAAAGACGGTCATCTTGCCCAATCCGCAAGCGGATTGCCCGATGGCTCACATGGTTTCCAAAGAGGTCGTCGATGCGGCACGCGAGACCTACGAAGATCTCGCAGTGGTGTGTTATGTCAACTCAACCGCCCAGATCAAGTCCTGGTCAGATGTGTGCGTTACCTCTTCGAATGCGCTCAAGATCTGCGAGAACCTTCCGCAGAAGAACATCCTGTTCATTCCCGATCAGAATCTTGGTCGCTATATCGCATCGCTCGTTCCCGAGAAGCATTTCATCTTCAACGACGGATTTTGCCCGATCCATCAGGACATTTCTCCTGATGAAGTGCGTGCATTGAAGGCGGAGTACCCAAATGCTCCCGTGCTCGCTCATCCTGAATGCAATGCGCAGATCTGCGACCTTGCCGATTATCTCGGTTCGACCGCAGGCATCATTGAGCGTGTGGTTTCGGGTGAGGAGAGCGACTTCATCATCTGTACGGTGGTCGGTGTTGCGCACGAGATCGAGAAGCGCCTGGCAGCGCAGCAAGACGCAGGTTCAGACGGGCGGCAAACTGCGAATTCGGACGCGCATCGGGATACACGTCCCAAACGCCTGCATTTTCCCGTGACCACACCACTTTGCGAAGACATGTCCTCCATCACGCTCGAGTCGATCGTTGAGGCGTTATCGGATCCGAACGAGGTGGTCGAGGTGGATGCGACTCATGCTGCTGCGGCGCGAGAGACGCTCACGCGCATGCTCGAGCTTTCCGCCTAGCACTCCGAGAGGATCGAAGCATCATGACGAAAGAAGAGACGTACGACGTGGTCATCGTGGGATGTGGAGCGGGCGGTCTTTATACCGCACTCAATCTTCCTTCCAGCCTGAGCATCCTGATGATCGCGAAGACGAGCGTGGAGGAATGCGACTCGATGCTCGCCCAAGGTGGTATCTGTGTGCTCCACGATGAAGATGATTACGAGTCATTCTTCGAGGACACGTTGCGCGCAGGCCACGGTGAGAATCGACGCGAGAGCGTGGACATCATGATCGCCTCGAGCCGTGCGGTCATAAACGACCTGGTCGCTTATGGGGTCGATTTCGCGCGCACCGAAACAGGCGAGCTCGCCTATACACGCGAGGCGGCGCATTCGCGCCCACGCATCTGCTTTCACGAGGACACCACAGGCAAGGCGATCACTACCTCGCTTCTGCAGGCGGTGCGTACGCGGTCGAACATCACGATCCGTGAGCATACGACGATGGTCGATATCATCGAGCGTGAAAACGAGTGTGCGGGCATTGTCGTGCAGGATCTGACAGAGGAAATCTACCGGATCCGTGCGGACTTCACGGTCATGGCCACTGGTGGCATCGGCGGACTCTATGAACATTCGACGAACTATCCGTCTCTTACGGGTGACGCGTGTCGCATCGCAGCGGCCCATGGCGTGGAGCTCGAGAATATGGATTATGTACAGATCCATCCGACCAGTCTCTATACAGGAAAGCCTGGACGTGCGTTTCTTATCTCAGAGTCTGCGCGCGGCGAAGGTGCGATCCTGCTCGATGCGCAGGGCAAGCGTTTCACTGACGAGCTTCAACCTCGTGATGTGGTCTCGAAGGCGATCCACGCGCAGATGGCAGCAGAAGGCAGCGAGCACGTGTGGCTCTCATTCGAGAACATCGCGCCCGAGATCATCCATCACCATTTTCCGAGCATCTATCGTACCTGCTTAGAGGAAGGCTACGACATCACGGTCGAGCCGATCCCGGTGGTGCCCGCTCAGCATTATTTCATGGGTGGTGTTCATGTGGACAGCGACTCGAAGACGACGATGGAGCGCCTGTTCGCAGTAGGGGAGACGAGCTGCAACGGCGTGCACGGAGCGAATCGCCTTGCCAGCAACAGCTTGCTCGAAACGTTGGTGTTCGCCAAGCGAGCAGCACAAAAGATCGCCGTCGATCAGGCGCGCATCGAGCCGCTCGTCTGCGCAGTGAGCGCGAAATGACGCAGGTGTGCTGGTCGTACTGTCCAAAGCTCCCGAACAGCGTGCTGAGATCGCGCGCGATGTGCTCGAAGACGCAATGCTCGGATGACATGAACATCTTGAAGAGAACGAATGGAACGAAGGAACGACATGGATCTTGCATCGCTCACGCTCATTGCTGATAAGCATATTCGTCAAGCCCTCGAAGAGGACCTGAACCATGGTGATGTTTCGGCTGCGGCTGTGGTGCCTGATCGCGCCCAGGCGACGGTTGACCTGATCGCGAAGCAAGAAGGCGTGATCGCTGGCCTTGATGTATTCGAGCGCGCCTTTCACATTCTTGATCCGAACATTGAAGTCGAGCGCTTCATACGTGATGGCGAGCCTATCGAACCAGGTCAGCTGCTCGCGCGCATTTCAGGAAGCGCATATGTCCTACTTGCGGCAGAGCGCACCGCGCTCAACTATCTGCAGCGGATGAGCGGCATCGCCACCTACACACGCCGGATCGTCGAACTGCTGGAAGGTAGCAAGACCACTCTGGTCGACACGCGTAAGACCACGCCTGGCATGCGTATCTTCGAGAAGGACGCGGTGCGCATCGGCGGAGGCGTGAACCACCGTTACAACCTTTCGGAGAGCGTGATGCTCAAGGATAACCACATCGCTGCTGCAGGTGGAATCATTCCTGCGGTCGAAGCGGCGCGCGCAACAGCCTCGTTCACCTCCATGATCGAGGTTGAGACCGAGGATCTTGAGATGGTGACCCAAGCGCTCGAAGCGGGTGCCGATATCATCATGTTGGATAACATGGATCACGACACCATGCGCGAGGCGATCGAGCTCATCGATGGCAGAGCGCTTACGGAATGCTCGGGTAATGTGACAGCAGACAACGTGGAGAAGCTTGTTGATTTGGGGGTCGATTTCATTTCGAGCGGCGCGCTCACCCATTCAGCTGGTATTCTCGATTTGAGCATGAAGAACCTGCGCATCGAGTCATAACGCTTGCAGCATTCGAGGTGCGCTAGTTAAGATCGGATCGCATCGAAGGTGAACCATAAGGCCTGTTGGATAAGGAGGCGCGTTGACAGGACAGGAACGCAGAGCAGAGATTATGAGCATCTTGGGCAAGAGCGCAAGGCCGCTTTCGGGCGCGGCTCTTGGTAAGCAGCTGGGCGTTTCTCGTCAGGTGGTCGTGCAGGATATTGCCCTGCTGCGCGAAGCGGGTGCGGATATCACGGCGACGAACCGCGGGTATGTGGTCGGCGTGGTCGATGCTCGGCCAAAACGCCTGTTCAAAGTTCACCATACCATCGAGCAGACCGGCGACGAATTGAATCTCATGGTCGATCATGGGTGCGTGGTTGAGAACGTGATCGTGAATCATCGAACCTATGGACGCGTGTCGGCAGATTTGGGCTTTAGCAATCGTCGTGATGTCGCGCGTTTTCTTGACGAACTTGCGAGCGGCGCATCGACTCCGCTCATGAACATCACGTCAGGCTACCATTTTCACGAAGTGAGCGCCGATGCTGAAGAGGTGCTTGATGAACTCGAAGCAGCGCTCGCAGAAGCGGGCTTTCTTGCTGAACTGACTGCTTACGAACGCGAGCATTTCTAAAGCCCCTGAACGGAGCATGCCTGCACCCAACCCAATACGGCGTTTTGCGGGTTTCCCGGTCGCCCTACGAAATACGTGGCTGACGATCGATAAAGGAAACCTGCGGCCACACGAATCCTGTATGAATGCGATCGATCGCGATATTGGCGCGCTTCTTCTTGTGCGTCGATTCCTCCTGGCATGCATCGACGAATCGCTCGAACAGCAGATTCATGGAATTGCGCGTGCCTAAGAATTCAGGATGCCATTGCACGCCGATAGTGAACGGCTTTTCAGGATGCTCGATCGCTTCGATAAGCCCCTGGTCGTCATAAGCAGCTGCGCGCAACTCGGGCGCAAGTTCTAAGATTCCCTGATGATGCATGGAATTTACCTGGGCATCCTGCGTTTGCAAGATACGAGCGAGGCGTCCTTGTGGGTCGAGCGAAACATGATGCGACGGTTCAGAGAACGGTGTGGTTTGGAAGTGATTCGCGAAGCTCGTCTGAAGTTTCGTCTGCGTTGCGAGATCGAGATGCAGGCTACCACCATAGAAGATGTTCAGCATCTGCATGCCGCGGCAGATGCCCATGATAGGCACATTGAATTCGTCGCTATAGCACAGGATCAGGTGTTCAAGCTCCTCGCGACCAGGCAGATGATCGGTCACGCTCGGGTCATCCTCGGTGTCGCCGTAGCGTACGGGGTCGATGTCCTTACCGCCGGTCAGCAAGAAGCCGTCCATATGCGGGAAGATGGTCTCGTAGGCGCCAACGTCGTCGGTGACGGGTAGGAGGTAGGGCTTCGCGCCAGCAGATCGGATCGCAAGCGCATAGCGATTGATGCCGTCATCATAGGGCTCGGGAAGTTTCGTAGGGACGATCCCCACAACGGGCTTATGCTTTGATTCCGACACGCGACACCTCCTTGTAAGGGCTATCTTACTAGCAATTGCCAGCGTACACAAAATCGAGATGTTCGCGCGCCGCATCGACAAGTGCGTGGAGCGTCTCAACCGGGGTCGGTTCGGTGTTCTTCATCTTATAGCATGGGAAGAACCGCGTGATGTGCAGCGGAATGGCGGGATCGAGCGACGCGAGCCATGTTGCCTCCTCGATCAGGCGCTCGGGCGAATCATTCAGTCCGGGAACGATGAGCGTGGTTACTTCGAGATGCGTGTTCGAGTTGGCTGCGAATGCTTCGATGGTGTGGAGCGTGGTGGCAAGATCGCCTCCCAGCGCACGGTAGACCTGGGGCGTGAATCCCTTCAGGTCGATGTTCGCGGCATCGATGAGCGGAAGGAGCTCCGCGAGCGGTCCTGTGTTCACCTGGCCATTCGACACGAGCACATTCACAAGGCCGCGTTCATGTACAGCACGCGAGCAGTCGCACACGAACTCGAATCCGACCAGCGGTTCGTTGTAGGTGTATGCCACGCCACGTTTCCCTGCACGGCGAACGCAGCAGCCATATCCGCAATAGTGTTTGGCTCCATGAGATTCCAGGGCGCATCTCCTGCGCAAGCCTGTGCGATCGAGGCGTTCTGACAGAAGGCGCAGTGCATGTTGCAGCCATACGAACCAAGGGAAAGCACGCTCGATCCAGGCATGAAGCGCGCGAGCGGTTTCTTTTCGATAGGGTCGAGCGCAAGCGATGTGATACGGCCATAGTTCTCGTCGACCACCACGCCATCGCGAGCGATGCGCGCATGACAGATACCACGCTGCCCTTCGGAGAGCGTGCATGTATGCGGGCAGATCGGGCAGGTGGCGAACGTGTCTCCAGGCATATTCATCACATGACGCGCGCTTCGCCACCAGTCGTGTGGCGCACGACGCGGAAGCGCTCGAGTTCGACCTCGTCATCGGTAGGCGAGATGCCAGCCTTTTGCTTAGCGATGGCAACCTGCTGATCGACCGTATCGACACCTTCCAGATTCGGAAGCAAAAGCCCGCGTTTGTCGCCCTTGGAGACGATCACGCCATATTCTTGCGGATCGAGTTCGGCGGGCGAATCGATCGCTTCGGGCGGGAACAGCACATCGACAGAGTAGGAGAGATAGTCCAGCTCGCTCTTTTGCACGGGATAGAAGCGCGGATCGGCGCTGCAAGCCGAGATGGCATTCGAGATGATCTCTTGTGCGATCGAATCGCGCGTGGGAGCGATGGTGCCGATGCAGCCGCGCAGATCGTCGTGTTCATGCAGTGATACGA
>CABRGJ010000031.1 GCA_902470405.1 uncultured Eggerthella sp. | reverse complement strand
CGCGCATCCAGGCGTTTGTCGAGATGCTTGATTAAGGCAGCGTTTAGCGCGATCTTTAATCCGTTCTTCAAAGGCAAAAGAAAAGGGTACTGGCGAAATGCCAGTACCCTTTTGTTGTTCAGGTGATCTCTGTAGATCGTACCCAGGTGATGCCTGTAGATCGAGCAAGTTCGATTAGAAGTCGTATTCAACGAATTTGCTTGCAGGAGTGAAGCAGATCGGGCACTTCTCGAAGTCGGTGCCCTTGTGGATATAACCGCAAACAGGGCAGAGATAGTAATGCTCGTTATCAGGAGTGTCGATGTTGTTATAAGCATCCAGGTAGTTAGCTGCATGATAGCCCTCAGCAAGCTTTGCACGCGTGAAAACGAGAACAGCAGCGTTCTTGCCCTCTTCTTGCGCCTTCTTGATGAAGGCAGGATACATATCAGAAGTCTCATAGATCTCGCCATTAGCAGAATCGATGAGATTCAGATCGAGCGGAGTGTCCTTCGACTCAGTGACTTCTGGGCGAGGCCAATCAGGATCTTCAGCCGCGACCAGATTGTATTCCATAGCGATGTGGATCTGCTCTGCAGCAGAGGTTACGCGCCACAGAGAAGCGAGCTGCTTGTGACCCTGCTTTTCAGCTTCGGCAGCGTATGCTTCGTACTTTGCTGAAGCACCGGTTTCGCCGTTGACAGCAGCTTTGAGGTTGTCGAGCGTGGAGCCGACAGAGGTCTTGCTGTCTGCAACGATGTTGAAGTTGCTGGAATTGTCGGGGGTAGGCATTACGTCACGTACTTGCTGAGCCATCTTCATCACTCCTATTCGGTCGCGAAAGCGACATCGGTTGGTACACAAGTAAAAGAAACTGTGCTCCTTTTTACCCTCTTCTCATTAGCAAAAAGACCCACAGTCCTTGATATAAAATTCTACAAGGTGCATTCTGTTGATGCAAGAAAACGTGCGTTTGGCATCAAACGGTTAACTGGGTCATACGCGATTTGAAACGAAAGAGATGAGCATGGAACGCAAGAACGCATGGAAGACCTATAACGACGATGATCGCAAGCAGTTGAGCGCGCTTGCAGATCGATATAAGAGCTTCTTGTCGGAATGCAAGACAGAGCGCGCATGTACCGTGCGCGCGCTCGAAATGGCACGTGCAGCGGGTTATGTTTCTCTTGACGAAGCGATAGAGAAGGGCACCGCGCTCAAGCCAGGCGATAAGCTTTGGACGAGCAATTATGGCAAAGCGGTCATGTTCGTTCAGATCGGCACACAAGATATCGAGCAGGGTGTGAATATCCTTGGTGCGCATATCGACTCGCCACGCCTTGATCTCAAGCAAAATCCGCTCTATGAGACATCCGATTTCGTGCTGCTCGATACGCACTACTACGGTGGCATCAAGAATTATCAGTGGGTCGCGCTTCCGCTTGCGCTGAAGGGCGTCGTCGCGAAGAAGGATGGCAGCGTGGTCGATATCTCGATCGGCGACAGAGCTGACGATCCGGTTTTCTGCGTCACTGATCTTTTGCCTCATCTAGGGGCAGAGCAGATGAAGAAAGACGGGCGAACGGTGGTCGAGGGCGAAAGCCTCGACGTGCTCATCGGAAGTGAGCCGCTCATTGTTGAGACGAAGAAAGATGAGCGCAAGGAGGACGAGCTCACGTATAAGGAGCGCATCGAGCGCACTGCTGAGAGCGAAGCGGTTCGCGCGAACGTCCTTTCGCTGCTTCTCGATCGTTATGGTATTGAAGAGGAGGATTTCCTCTCAGCCGAGATCGAGATCGTTCCAGCAGGTCCTGCTCGCGATTGTGGCTTGGACCGTTCGATGGTGATCGGCTACGGTCAAGACGACCGTGTGTGCGCCTATATGAGCCTTGAAGCGCAGTTAGCAGTCGATGGGCCGGCGCGTACCTCGGTGTGCATCTTGGTCGATAAGGAAGAGATCGGCAGTGTTGGCGCCACCGGTATGACCTCGGCATTCTTCGAGAACACGATGGCAGAGATCTTGGCATTGCTCGGTGCGAAGGGCGATCTCGCGATCCGTCGTTGTCTTGCGCGTTCCTCCATGCTCTCTTCTGATGTGAGCGCTGCATTCGATCCAGCATATGCTTCTGTTTTTGAAACGAAGAATTCTGCATATTGCGGTCGCGGTCTTGTATTCAACAAATACACGGGTTCGGGTGGCAAGTCGGGCTCAAATGATGCCAATGCAGAATACATGGCAGTGTTGCGAAAGGTCATGGACGAGGCGGGTGTCAATTACCAGACGGCCGAGCTTGGTCGAGTGAACGCGGGCGGTGGCGGAACCATTGCCTATATTCCTGCGAAGTATGGCATGAACGTTATCGATTCAGGCGTGCCCGTGCTTTCGATGCACTCTCCTTGGGAGGTCACTTCGAAGGCGGATATCTACGAGGCTTACAAAGGCTACGTTGCCTTCCTTCGTGCGGAGTAGTTTTTGCTCGATCGTTCGAAGCTTTGCAAGTCTGCGGCAGGGGATTCGTAAGAAGAGCGAATTCCCGATTGTCTATTTCAGCAGATCGGCGACTTTGCCCAGAAGCGGTTCGAAGCTGATGCCACGGCTCATGAAGTTAGGCTGTTCGAGCGTGACGATCATCGCATCGTGCACGAACTTGCCAGCGAAATCAACCGCAGTGACCAGGTCCTTCCCTGCCATGATAGCAGCCGTTACGCAGGAGCAGAACAAGTCGCCCGTACCATGAAGCATGACAGGCAGCTTCTCTACGATCAGCTCTGTGAGTGGTGTGTTTCGCCCTGCCACGTAGTTGCGCAAGAAGCCGTCTTCACGATCGACACCTTTGATGATGACGTTCTTTGCGCCACGGTTACGTAGCATGTTGATCATGCCTTCGACCTCTTCGGTCGTGACGTTCTGCCCTGTGTATTCCGTGCCGAGGATGATGGAGACTTCGGTCAGGTTCGGCGTGAGGATGTCTGCGCCGTCGGCCAAGTTGGCCATCGCGTCACAGAGCTCTTTCGTATAGGTGGGATAGACCTTGCCATGGTCGCCCATGACCGGATCGACGATACGCAGCGCTTCGGGGAAGGTGCGATACAGGCGCTGGATGCTCTCGACCTGCTCGGCAGCACCAAGAAAGCCCGAATAAATAGCGTCGAGCTCGATATCCACCTTCTCCCATGCATCCAGATACGGCTTCATCATGTCGGTGGTATCGAGCATGTGCCAGACAGGGAAAGCAGTGTGCGAGGAGAATAAGCCGGTGGGCAGGGGGCATACGTCGCATCCAGCAGCAGAGATGACAGGGATCGCGACACCGAGCGAGCACTTGCCATAGCCGCACAGGTCATGGACGGCGCCAACACGTGGGATGTAATCGGGGCGATCGGAATGGTCGTAGAGTGGCATGCTTTGCAGACCCATGAAGCTCATCTTCTTTCATCTCGGGCTCGGCTTGCGTCGAGCGATCTCATCTTCGTACTATTCATCCTGATCGTCGCGAGGTTTTTCGCCACGATCGCGATATACCTTACGTGTCTTGCGCTCGCTGATAACAGCAGCGATGATACTGATGACGATGCCCGCACCGACCAAGCATCCGATACCGGCGTAGGTCTCGAAGAGGAAATGATAAAGCTCCGCTAGATCCATGGTGCCCTTTCGTGAATCGTCCAAGATGGCAGTGCGAGAAAACTCATCTTCGGTGCCGCTATCCGATACAAGAGCATCGAAGAGGGCGAAGCACCGCAGGTGGTATCCTGTTCGGTTGTAAAGTATACTCAATCTATATCTCTAGCTTAACGATATCACGAACAATGACGCATGAATTTGCACTCTTGTTCACGAAAGGGAAACAATGCTCGACATTCGATTCGTCCGTGAAAACATCGAAGAAGTGAATCGTGCGATGGAAAGTCGCAACTTCACGTGGGATTCGCAGCGTTTCCTGCAGCTTGACGAAGACCGCCGCAATGCCATCGCGCATGAGGAGACGCTCCTTGCGCAGCGTAACAGCATCTCGAAGAGCATTGGCAAGCTGATGGGCGAAGGCAAGAAGGAAGAAGCAGAAGCAGCGAAAGCTCAGGTCGCGAAGCTCAAGGAAGAGATCGCATACTATTCCGATCTGCACGATCAAGCGGAAAGCGCATTAAACGAGCTCATTCTTGCAGTGCCGAACATGCCTTCCGATACCACGCCTCTTGGCAAGGATGAAGACGACAACCCTGAAGTCCGTCGCTGGGGAACCCCGCGCACGTTCGACTTCGAGTTCAAGGCGCACTGGGATCTAGGTATCGATTTGGGGATCCTCGACTTCGAACGCGCAGTGAAGCTCGCTGAATCGCGCTTTGTGTTGCTGGGTGGCCAGGGTGCGAAGCTCGAGCGCGCGCTCATCAATTTCATGGCCGACACGCATACCTCACGTGGTTATAAGGAATGGTGGTGCCCGGTCATGGCGAATGCCAAGACGCTTACGGGCACAGGTCAGCTTCCTAAATTCGAGGAAGACCTGTTCAAGACCACCGAAGGGCTCTATCTTATCCCGACTGCCGAAGTGCAGCTGACCAACATCCACTCTGAAGAGGTCCTGGATGCGAGCCAGCTTCCACTGAAGTACTGCGCGTTTACGCCGTGCTTCCGTGAAGAGGCAGGAAGCGCCGGTCGCGATACGCGTGGCCTCATCCGTTTGCATCAGTTCGACAAGGTCGAGATGGTGAAGTATGCCAAGCCTGAAGAATCCTACAATGACCTTGAGGCGATGGTTGAAGATGCCGAGAACATCTTGCAGCTGCTCGGTCTACCTTATCGCGTCATCAGCTTGTGCACGGGTGATCTGGGATTCTCGGCTGCCAAGACCTATGATCTTGAAGTCTGGCTGCCTTCCTACGATGCCTACAAGGAGATCTCGTCCTGCTCGAATTGCGAGGACTTCCAAGCGCGTCGTGCCAATATCAAGTACAAGGATGCTGCCCAGTTCAAGGGCAACCGCCTTGTCCATACGCTGAATGGTTCAGGTCTCGCGGTCGGCCGCACCATGGCCGCTATCCTCGAGAACTACCAGCAAGCAGATGGTTCGGTCAAGGTTCCCGACGTGCTCGTTCCTTATATGGGCGGCCTCGAGTACATCAGGCCCGAATAAGGCTATTGCGCCATGTCCGCTACGCGATCGCACAACGAACCTGTTCGAGGAAAACATGCCAAGCATGCGGCGTCTCCTACGGTGGAGGCGAAACCGCAACGCACTGGCGAAACGCCGCGTGTGTCGCAGGCGATGAAGCGCAAGAAGAAGAGCCGCATCCCGCGCCCGCTCAAGGTGGTTCTTGTCATCATACTGGTGGCTATCATTGGCGTGGGAGCATTTCTTACCTGGGATTATCTCTTCCGCTATGACGACGCGCAGGACTTTCAAGGCCAATGGAAGATCGAGGGGTCGAATAATTCGATCGTCATCACGGATTCCGAGATCCGTCTGACCGACAGCGTCAGTTTCGAATATGAGCTCAACACATTCGAAAAGACCGTCACCTATAAATTTGCGAATTATACGGGTGTGGGTTCTTATGTGTTCTCGCCTGAGCGCGATGTGCTCACGCTTACCGACATGAACACCGATGAAGGAGGCGGATCTGAAGGAGGCGACGATGCTTCTTCGATGCGTTTGCTGAAGGTGTCGAATCAAGCGGTTGGCGAACCAGAATCAGCCAACAATAACGATACGAGCGATGCTCAAACGCTCGGTGCCGATGTTGTCGATGGTTCGACGAGTGCTCAGCAGGCGCAACGTGATGAACGAAGCGGAGACGCTTCGGGCGGGAACTAGGATCGCGCATGCATGATAAGGTCGTCTTCGATCGATTGACCGTACTGCCCGATCGCGTGGAGGCTTCCGTGCGCATCGTCGATCAAGAGGCTCGTGTCACTTCGAAGACGCTTATCGATCAAGTGCTGCAGCAGTTTCCTACCGTGCCCTATCATGCCTGTCGCAACGATGTTGGACCGACCTTCGGTGCCGTGATGGAGCGCACCTCCGTTCCGCACCTGCTCGAGCATCTTGTGATCGATATCCAGACCCACGCACACGCACGCAACGAAACGCCTCAGGGTGCATCCGATCAGGCGATATTCACAGGCACGACGCAATGGAGTGCAGACGATCCCGATGTGGCCATTGTGAGGGTTTCGTTCCTGGATGACCTAATTGCGCTCGGCGCATTCAAAAAAGCGCTACACTTTATCAATCATGCGCTTGCAAATTGAGCATGCGCGAGAATATGACACCGTCCTGCCTATGAAGCAGTCTGTTTCAGGGCCCGAGCAAAAAGAAAGTGAGGAGTGTCTATGCCATCAGCCCATCTAAAGTTCGATTTTGCGGGTGACAAGGTCGCCTCACGCGTGAAGAAGATGCGATCATCTGCGGTGCGCGATCTTTTTGCTGCCGCCTCGCGTTCGGATATCATCTCATTGTCGGGCGGCATGCCTGATGTATCGCTGCTCCCTCAAGAAGCACTTCAGACTGCGGCGAAAGCTGCACTGGGCGACGATCGCGCGATCGCACTGCAATATGGACCGACGCCGGGTCGTATGGAAACGCGCGAAACGCTCGCTGCACTCGTACGGGACCTGGGAATCCGGTGTAAGGCCGAAGACGTGCTCATCACATCTGGCGCACAAGAGGCGCTCGACTTACTGGCAAAGACGTTCATCGATCCGGGCGACATCATCATCGCGGAAGGTCCGACCTATCTCGGTGCGCTCCAGGCATTTTCAGCATACGAACCCAATGTTATCTGCATTCCTTTTGACGAAGAGGGTATGCGCATGGATCTGCTGGAAGAGAAGTTGAAGGAACTGGGCAAGGGCGCGGTCAAATTTCTCTACACCATTCCGAACTTTCAGAATCCAGGTGGCGTCACTATGAATATGGAGCGCCGCCATCGACTGCTCGAATTGGCCAAAGAATACGATTTCCTTGTTGTTGAGGACGATCCATACGGACGTTTGCGCTACGACGGTGGTCACATGATTCCGTTGCGCGCGCTTTCCGACGAGGTCATTTATCTCGGTACTGTCTCTAAGACCTTTGCGCCAGGCTTGCGCGTTGGTTGGATCATTGCGCCGCGCGATGTCATCGCGAAGGTGAATCTGGTCAAACAGGGTACCGACCTGTCAGGCAGCATGATGGATCAGATCATTGTCGAGCACTATTTCAACGACACCCCTTGGCAGACTGTGTTGCAAAGCTTCATCACCACGTATAAGGAACGGCGCGATGCGATGCTCGAGGCACTCGAGGAATTCTTCCCCAAAGAAGCGATCTGGACGCATCCAGCGGGCGGCTTCTTTGTGTGGGTCACGTTGCCTGAATACGTGGATACCGATTCGATGCTCTCGGTAGCGCTCGAACAGGGAGTTACCTACACTCCTGGTAGCGGGTTCTATCCCGATGGTGCGCGCGGTAAGAATTCCATGCGCATCGCATTTTGCTTTGAAACGCCCGAGAATATTCGTGAAGCGATCCGTCGTCTCGCGAATGTGATCGAAGATCGACTTGAGATGTATCGTGCATTCTTGGATGCCGGTGCGATCTAGTCGTCTTGAATTTGACCGAAGATACGTAGTTCTATAAGAACAAGGAGAGAGCATGAAAGTTGCAGTGTTGATGGGAGGCGCGTCGTTCGAACGCGAGACTTCTCTTGCGAGTGGCAAGGTCGTGTGCGAAGCGCTCGAGGAAGCGGGGCATAAGGTCGTTCCGCTCGATACCACAAAGGAATTGGTGCCCACCCTTCGTGGCGAGCGTCCTGATATCTGTTACATTGCGCTGCATGGCAAGCATGGCGAAGACGGCACCATCCAAAGTTTACTCGATTTCCTCGACATTCCCTATGTCGGCTCACCAGCAGAGGTGTGTCGCAATACCTTCAATAAGGCGCTGCTCCCCGCTTCTGTGCAGAAGTTCCGTCGGTATGCGGGCGAGTCTGGTCCCGGCTGGTGGCCGCAAGGCTTCTGCTTGGCAGGCGATGTGTTCAAGGATATGGGTGCAGC
>CABRGJ010000030.1 GCA_902470405.1 uncultured Eggerthella sp. | reverse complement strand
CCTCATGTCTATTTATGTTCGATCGAAACCGTACGGTCGGCCTTGACCTTGACGCGGCCTTCAGCGATAAGCTGAACGACTTCAGGAAGTAGCACATGCTCAACCTCATGAATGCGTGCTTCAAGCATTTCGAGCGTATCTTCTTCTTCGATATTCACTGCACGCTGAGCGATGATAGGACCTTCGTCGTATTCCTTGTTTGCGAAATGCACCGTAACACCCGTAACCTTAACGCCTGCGCGATAGGCATCCTCGATCGCATGCGCACCAACAAACGACGGAAGGAGCGCTGGGTGAAGATTCACAACCTTATCGGGATAGGTATTCAGGATCTCTTCAGTGACCTTGCGCATATAGCCTGCCATCACAACATATTCGACTCCAGCACGTTGCAGCTCTTCTGCAATGATGGAGTTGGCCACGCGCGCATTCTGATAGACCGTCGGATTGAGAGAGAGTGTTTGGATGCCTGCTTTTTGAGCCCGAACTAATCCCTTGGCATCAGGCTTCGAGGAGACGACCAGCTCGATGCGCGCATCGAGGTTCCCAGCTTCGATCGCATCGATGAGCGCCTGAAGATTCGTCCCGCTCCCGCTGATGAGCACACCGATCTTCAAGGGCTCGGAGTTCTCGTGACGCTTATCTTCAGGCATATGATCTCCTTTGCGCGATAGATGAAAGATTAGTCTTCTTCAGTGTCGTCGGTATACTCGACAAAAAGCTGGTCTTTGTCGGCATAGACAACCTTGCCGGTTCCAGGCACGACCTGACCAACGATATAGACCTCTTCGCCTGCATCCGCAAGCAATTGAGCCACCTCGTCAACTTTCTGCGGAGCAACCGCTAAGATCATGCCAAGACCCATATTGAAGGTCTTGAGCGCCTCGGTCTCGTTCAAATGAGCCGCACGGCACACCCAAGGAAGAATAGGAGGCATATTCCACGTGCCGACCTGCACTTCAGCATCAAGCGTTGAAGGCAGCGCACGATTAAGATTCTCCGTGATGCCCCCACCCGTGATATGCGCAAGCGAATGGATCGCACCAGGATACTGCAAGAGCACCGAGCGGATTGACTTGACATAGATACGCGTCGGCTCAAGCAGCGCATCAAGAACACTGTCGCCTTCAAGTTCGTCACGCGCGATCGTGAGCTCATAGAGCGTCTTACCTTCGGTGCAGACCTTACGTGCGAGCGAATAGCCATTCGAATGGAGACCAGATGAAGCAAGGCCAAGCAGCACATCGCCATCCTGGACGCGTTCGGGGCCGATCATAGCAGGGCGATCGACGATGCCTACTGTGAAGCCTGAAAGGTCATATTCATGGGGATCCATGACACCAGGATGTTCAGCCATCTCGCCACCGATGAGCGCGCAGCCTGCCATTTCACAGCCATCCGCAATGCCGCTGACGATCTCGGCAACTGCATCGCTCTTAAGCTTACCGACTGCAATATAGTCGAGAAAGAACAGCGGTTCAGCACCTGTCGCGAGAATATCGTTCACGCACATAGCGACCAGATCGACTCCGACCGTATCATGCTTGTTCGCAAGCTTGGCAAGTTGTATCTTCGTGCCAACACCATCGGTTCCTGAAACAAGGATGGGATCAGCCATCTGCTTCGCGGCTCCGATAGAGAACAACCCACCAAATCCGCCGATGTCGCCACGTACTTCATTACGATACGTACGATGAACAGCATCTTTGATAGCATCGACCGCTCGAGCGCCTTCTGCGGTATCGACACCCGCATCAGCATAGGTGGTACCGCCGCCCTGCTTAGTCCAGCTAGGCCACTTTGTATCTCCGTCGGTGATAGGAACCTGAACTCGATCAGTCATAAACATCCTTATCTATGAAGTAGTTCTCTTCGATCTTTTGGTTATCGAACGACTAGTAATTGTAATTCATTACTCATCCGTTCCAAAGCTGACAGACTGATCCTTGCCGAGACCGGTCGCAGCATTCGGGTCATATTCAACGTAGGGATCATCCTTGACGGTGGTAGCAACGACAGTAGCGAAGAGCAGATCACGTCCATCGTTTTGTGTATATTCGCAGGTGCACAGCGCGAAAGATTGTTTGATCTGTTCGGCAGTGAAGACATCGCCTTCCTGTTCGACCATGCTACGATTGAGCATCTTCTGAATGTAGGCTTGGTATTTCTCATCAGATTCGAACTGCGTGACAACGATCGGCTCTGAACCGTTCGTTTTCAGCAGCGAGAAGGTCTTCGCGTAATAGTTGCCATTAGGAGTGAGGATATAAATGTCGCGATGCTTGTTGAATTCAGCATCGGACTCCCAATCGGTAAGGGCCGCGAACATAGATCCATTGCGCATATGATGTCCATAGAGAAACGTATTGCGGTCGAGGAAGTTCGCATCATTCTTCACATCGATGAAGATGGTGCCCGCAGATGAGAACCAGCCATTCGAGCCATTGAATGCGGTGTTCAGGTATTTCTGATTGTCGGGACCCTGCACGATGGGATAGTTGATCTGACTGTCGGGCACATAGATCCAGCCGACAATATCGGGATTGATCTCGCGTAGCGCATCCCAATCAGCCGTAAGGTCCGAGAGCTTCACGACGTTAGGGTCTTCCACCTCAACGTATGTTTCAAGCTCTTCATAGGCATTCTGTTGTGACCAATAACGATATACGAGGACGCCTGCTGCCAGCAGCGCGATGATGAGCAACACGATCGCAACGATGAGCGCGCGACGCCCTTTCTTCTTCGGCTTAAGATCGGATTTGACTTGGGCCATGACCTGCTTTCTCCTTCGCGAAACCGTGCGGTCTAGAATTCGCTGAGCCGCTCTTGAAGCGCACGATTGATGGTCTTGAGCGCCTTCACGCGCGCGTAATACTTGTCGTCGCTCTCAAGAATAATCCAGGGCGCGTGCGGTGTCGATGTCAAACGGAACATATCCTGAACAGCAGCATAATATTCAGGGTAACGATCGCGATTGCGCCAATCCTCTGCAGTGATCTTCCAGCGTTTATCGGGATTCTTCTCACGTGCCTCGAAACGCTCAAGTTGCGTTTCGGGCGAGATATCGACCCAAAACTTCAAGAGGATAGCCCCCCATCTCACCATCGATTCTTCGAATTCATTGATCTCATCATAAGCGCGAGCCCACTGTGAAGGACTCGCAAAACCCTCGATGCGCTCGACCAGCACGCGCCCATACCAACTGCGGTCGTAAATACCCACATGACCCGCCTTTGGCAGGCGCGTCCAGTAGCGCCATAGGAATGGATGAGCGAGCTCGACCTTGGTAGGTGCAGGCGAGGTGAAGATGGTATAGGAACGCGCATCGAGCGCTTGTGCGACACGCTTTATGCTGCCGCCCTTCCCTGCCGCATCCCAACCTTCATACATGATCATCATGGGAATGCGATGGATATACATCTGCAATTCGAGTTCGTTTAGCAGTTGCTGTTGTTCTTTCAGCTCACGCTTGTAATCGATACGATCGAGGCTCAGAGTGTGATTTACATCCTCAAGACGCGGATAATCCTTCACGATCTCAAAGCGCGAAGTGAGCGGTGCTTCAAGTTGAGCCACACGAACGCGCTTTTCAGCTTCCAAGAGCAGTTGATGATTCTCCTCGGGGCTGCGCTTGCGTTCATCGAAATAGGGCTTTTCCTCACCCTGCAGCGACGAATTCTCCTTTGCCTTTGCTTCAGCTTCGACAGTCGCGCTATCCTTCTCCTTCGTAGTGAGCAACTCAAGCGTATCGACGAGCGTTTCTGCTACCGCAAGATTCACTCGGCGCTTGTCTTCGGCATTAAGCAACGTCCAGGGAGTCTTCTCAAGATTCGTCGCTTCGAGCAACTTCTCATAGAGTTCATATGTTTCAGGATAATCGAGCATCTGACGCAAATCATGATCGGAAACGCGCCAGGTGGTAGCAGGATCGTTATGGAGCTTGATAAGGCGCCTGCGCTGGGTCTTCTCGGTAATGTGGAGGAAGAACTTCACCACCATGTACCCATCGTCTACCAGCTGCCGCTCGAATGCGTTGATCTCTTCGATGGCAACTTCGATCGTTTCGCGCGTACGCTGCTTGACGCGCTTTCGTTTCTTGTCAGAAGCCACGTGCATCTCACTCGAAACATGATCAATGAGTGCAGAATACCAACCGCGGTCGAAGATAGTGATGGCATCGCGCGGACCGAGCGCTTTCCAAAACTGCTGCATGGCCGGATAATAACTGGTGGCACCAAAATCATCCAAACGCGTGCGCTTCGCTTCTTCAGGATCGAAATCCTCGGTGACATGAACCGAAACGCCGCGTGCATCGAGGTGATAGATAAGATCGGAGATGCGGCTTCCCTTGCCAGCGCCTTTCCAACCTTCGAAAAGCACGACCAGACCCGTACCGGCCTTCTTCGCCTCCTGTTGCAAGACCACCAACCGGTCAACGAGCGCATTGTGAAAGGGCTTGTACTCCTCTTTTGTGAGTTTCGGTTGCTTGGTATCGATCGATGCGAGCATAGACACTGGAATTCCCCCTTGATCCGTGTTCTTTCGCAGATGAACAGGCTCCCTCTGCTCTTTTCAGCATAATACTTTTTTCTTCTTCAACCTACAAAGAGACCAAACACCAGAATGAATCGTAATTATTTGATGAAGAAGCCTACTCGGCATGGATAATAGTCGCGTACGTCCAAGCCTCAAGGAGATGTTTATGAGTCGCTTCGCTGTGATCGACTTCGGGTCGAACACGATCAGACTGTGTGTATATCAAGTAGATAGCATCACGCAAGGTTCGATCACCAAAAAACACCTTTCAACCCTCTTGAACTACAAGGTGATGGCGGGCATCTCCTCCTATGTGCAAGATGGCAAGATCAGCGATAAGGGCATCAAGAAAGCAGCGCGCACGATCAAAGAGCAACGCGAACGTGCTGCTTACTTCGATTGCGAACGGATCGAAGTGTTCGCCACTGCTGTTCTTCGCAACTGCCAGAACAGCACCGAAGCACAGGCGGCTATCGAAAAAGCCTGCGAGCTTCCTATCACCATCCTCTCGAATGAAGAAGAGGCCCATCTAGGGCTGGTCGGCGTCAAGCTCGATGGGCCGATCGAAGATGCAATCGTGGTCGATATCGGCGGTGGTTCGACCGAGCTTACCGTACTCACCGCAGGCACCGAGCATGCAAGCACCAGCTTGCCTCAAGGCTCCCTCTCGTCATTCAGTATGCATGTAGGGGGCATCCTACCCACAAAAGAAGAGATCGCGCAGATCGAATCAGCGTTTGAGAAGCTCTTCGACAAACTCCCGAAGAAGATCTACCGAAACAAGGATCTTGTCGGCATCGGCGGTGCGATTCGCAGTGCCGCGAAGGTCTATGGAGATGTCTTGCGCGCTGGTAAACGCTCCAATACGCTGACTCTCGATCAAATCGACGAGCTGCTGCATTCCTACCATGAAGCTCCTGTAGATTTCATGCGCCGTGCGCTCCAGACCATCCCTGATCGCATACACACCTTCATCCCTGGCTGCGTCTTGATCAAGCTCATCTTCGAGCGGACCGGGGCCCAACGCATGCGCATCGCCAAACACGGGGTGCGCGAAGGATTCCTCATCGAGCGTATACTATAAAAGAGCCCCTGATAATTACTTAAAAACGAATAAGAAGAGCACCTAAGTATTGGTACAATTATCCATAGTGCGCATGCGTACGTTTCGTTGCTCTTGCGGCAACTGACCATAATCGCCAACGAAGGGGTTCGGATCAATCATGGTAGCTAAGAAGGATGAGGGTTCATCATCTCCTAAAAAAGGGCTCAAACGCCTCCCTTATATGCAGAATCGCGAGCTCTCCTGGCTCAATTTCAATAAGCGCGTGCTCGATCAAGGCGAGGATGTGAATGTCCCATTACTTGAGCGTCTCACGTTCGTCTCGATCTTCTCGAGCAACTTACAAGAATTCTTCATGGTGCGCGTTGGAAGCTTGACCGACCTGTCGCTGATCAAAAAGGAGATACGCGACAACAAAACGCTCATGACGCCCGAAGAACAATTGAACGCCATCTACCAGCGTTGTCATGAGCTCTACCCAGAACAGGAACGCATCTTCCTCTCGATCCAAGATCAACTTGAAGAATACGGCATCCGTAATCTGCAAGTGAAAGACCTTTCGGACGAGCAGCGCGATTTCTTACGTTCATACCTGGAAGATCATGTTGTTCCCTTCCTTTCTCCTCAGATCATCAACGCACGTCATCCATTCCCTCACTTCGAAAATGGCAAGCTCTATGTCTTGCTCCGCTTGAACGAAGAACTGCCAAAAGAAGCGTCGAATGACAGTGATGGGAAATCCAAGAAGAAGCCTAAAAACCTCGGTGCTGAAGATGCCACATTCGGTTTGATACCACTCCCTCGCCAGGCCAAGCGACTCATCTTATTGCCCGGCGAAGGAACGCAATTCATCTTGCTCGAGAATGCCCTGAAGCTCATCGTTGATGATGTGTTCTCCATGTACAGCACAAAACGCGCCAGTGTCATCTGCGTTACACGCAATGCTGATATCGATGCAAATGCCGACATCGACGAGATCGATTACGACTACCGCGAGCATATGAAGCGCATCCTGAAGAAGCGCGCACGCCTCACGCTAGTTCGTCTTGAGACCGACACAGCCCTCTCGAGCGTCACGAAGCAGTTCCTGCTCCCGCGTCTCAACATCAACGAAGATCAGGTCTTCGTCACTAACGTGCCGCTCGACATGAGCTACGCCTGGAGTCTGGCTGACCTGGTCGATCCCGACATCGCAGCCAAGTTGACCAACACACCATTCTCACCTTCATGGCCTGCTTGCCTCGATCGCAATCGTTCGATCATGCAACAGGTCATCGAACACGACAAACTACTCTCCTATCCGTACCAGAGCATGGATCCGTTCATCACGCTCCTGCGTGAAGCCGCGGTCGACCCGAACGTGTTGTCTATCAAGATCACGCTTTATCGTTTGGCAAGTCAATCCCATCTCGCCGAAGCCCTGCTTGCGGCAGCGGAGAATGGCAAGGAGGTTACAGCGCTCTTCGAGCTGCGCGCACGTTTCGACGAATCGAACAATATCGAATGGTCGCAGCGTTTTGAACAAGCCGGCGCTCACGTCATCTATGGATTCCGTGACTACAAAGTCCACTCGAAGATCTGCGTCATCACGCGCACGACCGATTCAGGCCTTCAGCGCATCACACAGCTTGGTACAGGCAATTACAACGAGAAGACCTCGAAACTCTATACCGACTTCTCATTCATAACCACCGATCCAACGATCGGCAAGGATGCGGCGGAATTCTTCAAGAACATGAGCTTGGAGAATATCTCCACGAACTACACCACGCTTTCGGTCGCACCGCTTCAGATCAAGCCGATGATCCTCGATAAGATCGACGAACAGATCGAACGTGCCAAAAACGGCCTTCCAAATGGCCTAGTCTTCAAGACCAACTCCATCACTGACAAGGATACGATCGATAAGATCGTCGAAGCATCACAGGCTGGTGTCCATACGACGCTGTTCGTGCGCGGCATCTCATGCATTGTCCCTGGCATAAAAGGTTACACGGACCATGTTGAGGTGGTCTCGATCGTTGGGCGTCTTCTCGAACACAGTCGCATCTATGGATTCGGCGTGGCTGAGGATATGGAGATCTATCTTTCCAGTGCCGACCTTATGACACGCAATATGGATAAGCGCGTTGAGATCGCCTGGCCGGTTCTCGATCAAGACCTGAAGAACATCGTGCTCGACTATCTTGATGTTTCTCTTTCCGATACTGCCAAGCTGCGCATGCTCGAGAGCAATCTCGAATATACGCCGCTCGAATACTTTGCTGAAGAGACTTCAACAGGGCGAATCGAATCATTCGACTCGCAAGCCTTCCTCATCCATAAGGCTGAGGTCGACTACGAAGAATCGCTCATCGCAAACGAAGAAGACTCGATCGCGCGAGCAGCCCGGGCACACATCAATCACATCATCGAGGAGCCTGTACGCTCTACGCGCGAAGATATTGAGGGCAACATGATGGATAACCGCGTGCTTGAAGTGCCCTATCCTCTCGCTGTGCCG
>CABRGJ010000029.1 GCA_902470405.1 uncultured Eggerthella sp. | reverse complement strand
ACCTAAAAGAAACCTCATTAGTATATCAGTAAGCACGCGCCTCGCGTGGGTGAAGGGGTGCGAAAGGGCTGTCGAACAAGCCCCTTACCTTAAATTTATATGACGAATACGTAAGAAACCGCACGCAAGGGCGAAAAAGCCTATAATTAAAGCTCCGTTAGGACGCGCTGCGCGACGAAGGGTCGAAGCCGAAATGAAGCACTCGTTGCACGGTTGCAGCCAGGAAAAAGGAGCCAGAGTTGTTTGATGAATTGCTATCCACGCTTTCGTTCGTGGATGTTTTCAACTTCTGCATCTTCCTCACCTTCACACTTTGCTATGGCTACCAGCTGTTATACGTACTGGTCGTCCTGATTCGCAAGCCCCCGAAGCAAACCGCGAAGGCCAATCACCGTTATGCAGTGGTCATTTCTGCGCGCAACGAAAACGCCGTTATCGGTGACTTGATCCACAGCATTCGCGTGCAGAATTATCCGCAGGAACTCATCGACATCTTCGTCGTGGCGGACAATTGCACCGACAATACCGCCGCCATCGCACAGGAGGCGGGCGCGATCGTGTTCCCGCGCTTCAACACGAAAGAGGTAGGCAAAGGCTACGCGCTCGACTACGGTTTCACTTGCATACGCGAGCATTATTCCGAGAACGAGTACGAGGCATACTTCATCTTCGACGCCGACAACGTGCTGGACGTGAACTACTTCCGCGAGATGAATAAAGTGTTCGACGGCGGTGCTATCGCATCGACCAGCTATCGCAACTCCAAGAATTACGGTTCGAACTGGATATCCGCAGGCTACGCCGTGTGGTTTCTGCGCGAGGCGAAGTACCTGAGCCAGGCGCGTTTGACGCTGAACACCAGCTGCGCGGTTTCGGGCACGGGCTTCTTCGTGAGCGCGAAGATCATCGAGAAGATGGGTGGCTGGAAGTTCCATCTGCTGACCGAAGACATCGAGTTCTCGACGTATTCCATCCTGCATGGCGAACGTGTGGCATATTGTCCCACGGCAATACTCTACGACGAACAACCCATTACATTCCGTGATTCCTGGAACCAGCGTTTCCGCTGGGCAAAAGGCTTTTATCAGGTGTTTGGCAAATACGGCTGGGGGCTGTTCAAGGGTATCTTCACGAACCCGAAAGGTCATCGTTTCGCGTGCTACGACATGCTGATGACCATCGCACCGGCACTGCTTCTGACCATCGTGGCCATCATCTTCAACGTGATCATCCTGATCATGGGTAGCACCGGGCTCATGTCGACGGGCGTGATGTTAACATCGTCGGCTAGTTCGATCTTCTTCTGCCTGTTCAACTATACGCTGTTCATGTTCGTGTTCGGTGCGCTCACCACCTTCACCGAGTGGGACAATATCCGCTCCACAACGACGAAGAAAATAAAGTATCTGTTCACCTTCCCCTTTTTCATGCTGACCTACATCCCGATCGCTCTGGTGGCGCTGGTGAAGAAGGCTGCATGGAAGCCGATCCAGCACAGCATTTCCGTAGATGTGGAAGAGTTCAATCAAGCACGTGAGAAGGCCGAGCGAATCTAGCGCGAGAGAAACACGCCCTCATGGCAATCGAGCAATCGTGAGACCATAGACCTTTCGTGCTCCCATCTGCTTCAACGTGATTGCAGCCGACGTGAGCGTTGCTCCTGTTGTAAGCACATCGTCAACAAGGATAATGTTCGCAGACATGCGTGATACTGCGTGTGACATAATGCGCAAACCCCGCGAAGAGCCTTCGTTGCAACGAGGGTGCTCCAGATCACGCGCGTTGCAGCCGCGTTGGTTTGGGTTTTGCGTTCTCGGGCGAAACGAATCATGCATGTTTTCCCGGCGCCTTGATGCCGAAAGCCCACGCTGATCTCCTCGTTCGTTTGGCTCGATCGCATCAACCAACGGCAAACCCGTCAATTGCGCGAGCTTTTCTCCTATCAACTTCATATGATCGAACCCACGTTCGCGAATCGCCTGATGACGGGCTGGAATCACCACGATCGCCGTCTCTCCAGGCTTAACCCACGCTGGATCGATATAGTCAACGAGCAGTTCTGCCAACACGCTGGCAAGACGAACTTCTTTGTGGTCATTATACGTCGTGATGAGCTTTCGACATGGGTCGACTAATTCGAATACAGATGCGACCTGGTCAAGTGGCGTTTGACTACGTTGCTTTGCTTGTGGAGCATCCTCCTTTCTGCCAAGAGGGTCTCGCGGCGATGCGTCCTCCATTCTGCTGCAAGCTCCAGGTTGTGAACGATCCCCCATTCTGGTGCAGGCTTCAGGTTGCGAACGATCCCCTATCCTGGTGTGAGGCCCGTAGCGTGAGACATCTTCCTTGATGCATCGCTCGCGGCGTGAAACATTTTCTGTTGCTGTGCGATGTTCGTAGCGTGAAACATTCTTCTCCCTTGCGTTATGCACAGGTCGTGAAACACGCTCGTTTTGTGAAACACCCTGTTGTTGACCTGGTATTTCCTCACATGCGTGATAACCACAAGCAGCCTTATGAGTGCCTAAAGCCTGCTGCGGAGCCCGTCGTGAAACATCGCCTGGAACACCGTGTGAAACTTCGCGTGAAACATCAGTTGGGACACTATGTGAAACCTCGCGTGAAACCGGGCGTGAAACATCGTGAGAAATGTCATGTTCGCCGCGAGTAGAATCACGCTGGTCAGGCGCAAGTCCGCGATGTTTCACGATAAAGGAGTTGCAGTCGACACAAGCGAACTTTCCATGAGCTTGGCCGCAGAGCGGACAGGCTAGTAGAGGATCTATATAAGGAAGCTCAAGGCGACACTCGTCACACAAAAGTGTTCCGGGTACATCGCAAAGTACGCAGCGTGTCGGCCAAAGAAGCTCTGAGACGCCTTCTCCCACTGTGCGCAGGCACGAAGTTATTCCCTGAAGCATCGGACGCTCAAAAACGATGAGAGAGCCTCCCAGGGCCATTCCTACCCTCCCTTTAACTCGTGAAACATCGCATGATTCAAGAATGCCAGACGAATCTTACGAAAATTTGAACTTTATCTAACGCTTTCCCACGATCAATCTCACGTTTTTCTGATGTGAGCGCACAACATAGAATGATCGATCGCCATGTTCTGCTGAGCCATCTTCATCACTCCTATTCGATCACACGAGACAAAAGGTGTTATGCTCGATACGCAAAGAAGACAATCGAAGGGGGATGTATGTCAGTTTCAAGAAATCGCGAGGTCGCCGAGGTCGCGCATGTGCAAGGTGGCGAAGGCGTCATGAAGCGCGATCTGCTGCTTTCAGATGAGCAGATCCATGGAGAGTTGACCTATATCTCGAGCCTCACGCTCGATCCAGGCTGCTCCATCGGCTATCACCAGCATACGGGCGACAGCGAGATGTATTACATCTTCGAGGGTAGCGGCTCATACACTGATAACGGAGAAACATATCCTGTTTCTGCTGGTGATGTAGTGTTTTGTCGCGATGGAGAGTCTCACGGTATCGTGAATGATGGCGATGTGCCACTGCGCATGGTCGCACTGATGCAAGCGAGCGCATAGCGAATGCACGGTACAAGCGAGTGCGCAGAGTGTGCGGGATGTACAGGGTGTGCAGAGCCTGCGCAAGAGAGCAAATAGGTTAAGGCGCGGGGCGCGCCTTAACCTTGTCTTTGGCTTTGCTTTTATTCGTTTTGGCCTATTCGCTTTGATTTATTCGCTTTGGCTCTTGCGGCGACGGACACCGAAGACGATGCCACCAGCCACAGCGGCTAGAGCAAGCGCACCTGCAATAGCTGCGATGATGAACGTCGAATCGAAGCTGTTGGCGCTGCCGCTTGCAAGCGGGTTCTCGTCATCTTCGATCGTGGTCTCGGAGCCACTTGCCAGCGGATTCTCGTCATCCTGAATGGTGACCTCATCTGCAGTGTCTACAGCATCTGCATCGTCAGCCTGTGCTGCAGGAGCTGCTGCTGGAGCACCAGCCGCAAAACCGCCTGTAGTTGTACCCGTTGTAGCTGCGCCACCTGCGTTACCGCCTGTGGTACCAGCTGTACCGCCCGCATTGCCGCCAGTCGTACCACCAGGTGTGTTCACACTGTCGGACACGCCAGGCGTGGTGCCAGCATTACCCGTGTCACCTGCAGGAGGATCAACTGGATCGGAAGGCGTACCTGGGTTCGTGCCAGGATCGGATGGATTCGAAGGCTCGGTCGGAGTAGAAGGTTCCGTAGGCGTGGTCGGATCACTTGGGTCAGGATTGAGAGCAGGATCTGCAACATAGTTCACGCGGATGACCGTACCATTGTCGACCGTAGCAGGCAGCGTATCGACACGCTGACCGTCCACCTCAAAGGAGTCGAAGTGGTAGCCTTCGTACTTATCAGTAGCATTGATCGCATCAGTGTTCACCGAAAGTGTATCCGGCTGTAGCACATGCACAGTGGCAAGAGCAGCCTGGGTGTCGTCGGTGACCTGCTGACCATCACGATAATACTCGACGGTGTAAGAGATGTTCTTGGTCTGAGTCTCATCGAGCACGTAATTCACGCCGTTGTCGACCTGCGCTGGGAGCGCTGAGACGGTCTGGCCATTAACCTCGATAGAGTCAACACGGTAACCCAGATACTTATCGGTCGTATTGATGTCTGCAGCATTCACCGCCAGCGTATCGGGCTCGAGCACCTGAACAGTAGCATTGCCATTCTGGGTGTCTTCAGCAGCGAGCTGACCATCGCGGGTGTATTCCACGGTGTAAGACAGATCTTTAGTCTGGGTTTCATCAAGCACATACTCGACACGAATGGATGTGCCGTTTGGAACCTCGGCAGGCAGTGCGGAGACACGCTCGCCATTCACTTCGATGGTATCGAGACGGTAGCCGTAGTACTTATCGACAGTGTTGATGGAAGCAGTATCTACGCTGAGCACGTCAGGCTGAAGAACCTGCACGGTTGTTGTAGCACGCTGTGCATCTTCAGCAATAGGCATACCATCACGGAAGTAGTCGACTGTGTAAGACAGTTCCTTGGTCTGTGCTTGATCGACTGCATAGTTCACGCGGATGGTAGAACCGTTATCGACCTCGGTCGGCAGCGCGGAGACAGATTGGCCATTCACCTGAATGGAGTCGAGTCGATACCCGTAATACTTGTTGTCCGCTGTATCGATCTCGTTGGTATTCACTGCCAGCGTATCGGGCTGGAGCACTTGGACGGTAGTATTGCCATATAGCGTGTCTTCAGCAACCACCTGGCCATCGCGAGTGTATTCCACGGTGTAGGACAGATCTTTAGTCTGTGCAGGGTCGATCTCGTAAGCGACCTGGATGACCGAGCCATTCGCAACCTCAGCAGGCAGATCTACAACCTGCTCGCCATTCACATAGAGGGCATCGAGACGGTAGCCGTAGTACTTGTCGGTGGTGTTGATACTGCTTGCATCCACGCGGAGCACGTCAGGCTGAAGAACCTGAACGATAGCAGAGACAACTTGTGCATCCTGATCGATCTGAACGCCATCACGGTAGTACTGGACGTAGTAGTTCAGCTCTTTGGTCTGCTCGGGGTCGGTGATGTAGTTCACACGAATAGTGGAACCAGATGCGACCTGAGTAGGTACTGCGGAAACGAACTCTTCGTTCACTTGGATGGAAGCGCGCATGTAGCCGTTGTACTTGTTGAAGAAGTCGACCTGACTCAAGTCCACATTGAGCATATCAGACTCGGTAACATGCACGGTTGTGCTGAAGTTAAACGTATCTTCGGTGACGAATTCACCATCACGCGTGAACTCGACCTTGTAGGTGAGCTGTTTGGTCTGCGTAGGATCGACGATATAGTTCACCGTGATGGTGGAACCATCGGGGACCGTTGCAGGCAGCGCATCGACAGGCTGACCGTTCACGCGAACAGATTCGAGCGCGTAGCCGAGATACTTATCGGTGGTATTGATGCTACTTGCATCCACGCCGAGCACGTCAGGCTGGAGGATCTGGACAGTCGTTGCCGTACGCTGGGTATCTTCAGCGACGAGCTGGTTCTGGCGATAGTATTCGACGGTATAGCTAAGCTCTTTGGTCTGTGCTTCGTCGAGAGTGTAGTACACACGAATAGTGGAGCTGCCCTCGACCTCGGCCGGCAGCGCGTCGACGCGCTTGCCATCCACGGTGATGTAATCGAGCTTGTAGCCCAGATACTTATCGGTGGTGTTGATGTTGGTCGCATCGACCGGGAGCATGTTAGGCTGGAGCACTTGCACATTACCCACTACCGTCTGCGTGTCGGCAGGAATGAGCGTGCCATCGCGGAAGTACTCGACCGAATAGACCAGTTCCTTGGTCTGGGATTCGTCGGCAACGTAGTTCACGCGAATGACAGTGCCATCGTCGACCTGCGCAGGGAGCGCGGAGACGGTCTGGCCGTTCACCTGGATGGAACCGAGCTTGTAGCCCATGTACTTATTGATAGTGTTGATGCTATCCACATCCACCGAAAGCACATCGGGACTTGCAAACGGCACAGTAGCGGTGCCGAGCTGTGTGTCGTCAGTGGCGAGCTGACCATCGCGCGTGTATTCAACGGTGTAAGAGAGATCTTTGGTCTGGGTCTGGTCGAGCACGTAATTCACGCGGACGACAGAGCCATTGGTCACTGTTTCTGGCAGCGCGTCGACCTCGTAGCCATTCACCACGATGGAGCCGAGCACATAGCCGGGATACTTATCGACCGTGTTGATGGCATCTCTGTCGAGCATGAGATCGTCGGACTGCAAAACCTGTACGGTAGCGCTACCATGCAGAGTGTCCTCAGTGACAACCTGACCCTCGCGTGCGAACTCGACGGTGTAAGAGAGCTCTTTGGTAAGCGATTCATCGACCACATAGTTAATGCAGATAGCAGCGCCGGAGGCAACCTCAGCAGGAAGCGCATCGACAGCAACGCCGTCGACCGTGATCGATCCGACCGTATAACCATAGTACTTACCTTCGAGCTCGATCTCGCTCGCGTCGACTGCGATCGTATCGGAGTGATCCAGACCCACGGTCTGCGTGCGATCGAACGAATCCTCGATCATGAATTCACCATCGAGCGTGTACTGCACGCTGTAGGAAAGCTGCTTCACAGGCTGAGCGTAATAAACGCAAATAGTGGTGCCGCCCTTTACTTGGGCAGGAATAGCATCGACTTGCTCGTCTCCCACATAGATAGCCTCAAGTTCATAGCCTTCGTACTTGTCGACGATGTTGATCTGGCTTGCATCGACATCGAGTAGTTCGTTATCCCAAGGAAGGCCAGCGAACTTGAAGACCTGGAAGTCTTCCTCCACCTGGATGCCATCGCGATAGTATTCAACACAATAGGAATCATCTTTAGTGTTTGCCTTGTAATCGATCCTAATGGTTGCGCCGTGCTCAACGCTCGAAGGGAGTTCGCTGACCACTTCGGTCGTGCCATCCGGAGAGATGATGGTGATGATGTCGACCACATAGCCAATGAACCTGTTGTCCATATCAATGCTAAATTCGTCGACGTTGACGATATCAGGATCATCGACCGGGACACCCGCGACCTCGAACGGGACGGAACCATCTTCAGCGAGTGTGCCATTCAGATAGAACTCGACCGTATAAGAAAGCGTCTTCGTCTCAATCGGGGCGGTGGGCTCCCACTGAGCAACGAGCACCGCATCGGTGCTTGGCATAGTGAAGGAAGTGCCTTCGATCAGTTCATTATGGAGCATCCAGCCCGTGAAGATATAGCCTTCGCGCTCAGGAGCGCCCGACACGATCTGAACTTCCTGACCAGCAGTATAGAGGGTGTCGTCCTTGAACTGATCGCCCACACCACCCGCGAGTTCATAAGTAACAGAGAGCGTACCTTCAGCAGGGATAACTGGTGCTTCGGTCTCGCCTTCAGAGCCTTCACCTTCGCCCTCTTCAGCGGTTGCAGTAACATCGCCTGCGTTGTTAGCAGGTGCAGAAGGATCTGCGACCGGGATGGAGGGTTCTTCGATGTTCATCGCGCGCACTGCTTCTTCATCCACGAGCGTGGTTGCATCTACGACCTCGCCCGTTTCGGGGTCGATAGTTTCAGCGAAAGCCGTGGGGGTGAAAGCTGAGAACGAAAAGACCAGCACGATAGAGAGGATGACCGAAAGGATCCTACCGCTAAGGTGCTTTTGTGAATCAAGAGCCCATTCGAGTAACTGCATGATGTCTCCCAACCGATGCGCTGGCGCTTTTGCGCCGTCGCGTCCTTCAAACAACCGGGATCGGGCGCGAT